>NZ_CP162026.1:0-96587 GCF_046111165.1 Microbacterium sp. HA-8 | reverse complement strand
GCCATCCACCGTAGTCGGCGGATGCCGTCGCAATCACTTGTCACTTATGCGCGCGACGGACGTGGACGATGGTGCGGCGGGGCCCCAGGTTGCTCCTCTTAGGCTTGCCACGTGTCTACTGCACCCGTGACGACCGAGAGCGATGATGAATCGCCCACTCCTTCACGGAGCTGGCGTCGGATTGCCCTGCTTCTCGCTGGCGCCATCCTGTTCTGCTCGACAACCGTTCTTGTGGCACTGCTCATTGTCTCCACAGCATCGGACGGTGCGACCTCCGTGTTGATCGGCACGGTTGACTCGGAGTTGCTCTCTGGTCTCGCGCTCATCGCGGCACTGGCAGCCCTTGCGACGGGACTGTGCGTCATCCCCGTGCCCAGGCTTTGGCTCATCCTGATGATCCCGGCGCGCGCGGTAGCCATCGCGGCCACCGCATTGGCAGGGATCGTGTGTTTCCTCACCTCGTCCTCGACGGTTGTTCCGCTCGTCGCCAACGGCTGCGAAACCGGGTATGTGGTCAAAGAGAAGTCGTTCCTTCTTGCGGGTTGGGGCACGATCTATCGACAGGATGGCGTACTTGTCACGGCCGTCGAGCGAACCCTCAGCGATGATGGCTACCACCCCTTCGCGGACGGCGCCTACACGGTGGCGGAGGACGGCGCGTCACTCCGGGTCTGGCGGAATTTCAGCTTTGACTACTCGGCTGCGCCGGTGACTACCGACCGTGACCCGGACTTCACCCTTCCGAAGCTCACCGACCGTACGCTCGCATGTGGTGTCAGCACCGGAGCACGAACGCCGATTCCCTCAGCGCCCGCCGCGCCCACCTACGGCGCGGACGAGGCCCGAGCAGGGCTCGAGAATATGGTCGCGGCGTCGCTGGACGCAGCCGTCGGGCCGGTGCACGATTCCGCTGGACAGCTCCTCGACGCCGACGAGCTGTCACCGGTATCGACCGCGTGCGGTGAGAACGGCACACGAATCGGACTCGGGCTCACGTTCGAGACCGCGGACAATGGCGCCACGCTCGCGCGAATCCTCAAGGTTTGGGATGCCGCAGGATACTCCGCGGATCGGGCAATGCAGGAAGACATCCGCTACAGCGACGCGCTGCCGGTGGAGAAGATGAGTATCCGCGACTCGACGAGTATCGACGGACTGATCCACATGCAGGTCACGTCGCAGTGCAGCGCGCGCTGATCCGCCCTGCCTGCCGCAATCTCTCGAATACGTCGGCCGTGTATAACACCGCGCGCGGCCCGAGCGCCCGATTCCCGAATCGTTCTGACGCGTCCCCGGCAAGCCTTCGCGCGAGTGGCCGACGGCGCCGTGGAACTCTGTGCGAGTACTCACGAGGACCGCAGGTTAGGACATAGCCAACTCGTCGGAACGGGGTGGCCAGTTGCGGATGACCCGGCTGCGCGGTGCGGCTTGACCTGTCTTCCCCGCGATGTGGGGAAGAATCCTTGGGTTGGCGTGGCGGAGGAGGCAGGCGCGCTGCCGGTGCGCTGCAGCAATGAGGGCGCGGTTGAGTGGGCACCGCTGATACTTGACCTGCTTCGAACTGCGCAGTCCGTACATGTACAACATCGCCCGGTGGGCGTGCCCGACGACGCTGACGGTGAAGGTGCGCAATGCGTCGTTGGGTTCGTCACCGATCGCCTTCGCGACGGCAGGTAGCAGGCGATCGGCCTGAGCGAGCGCGGAAGTCGTCACGTCCAGGATCGGAGTGATCGTGCGCGGCGATGTGAGCACGCAGGTCAAACGAATGATCTCGGGGTACGCGCACAGCAGCACGTTTTCATAGGTGTCGAGGTGCGGGATGCCGAAAATCACCATGCGGTCGCCGATCGGGGACGAATCATCTGAGCCTTCGTGCCAGGCTTCGACGAAAGCTGCGGCGAGGTTTACTTCGCCGGTGTGGAGGGCGACGCCGCGCTTCCAGAGCTGTGATCGCAGCAGCAGTTCCGCACTCTCGTAGCCGGGCATGCCGGCTACGTCGGCGTGCAGGGCGCGGTACGCCCAATGCTGATGGGTGAGGCAGAGCGCACCGCCGCGGGCGATCGTGGTGGTGCCCAAACCGCAGGAACATTCCAGGCATGCAATGCGGGGTTCGGTGAACCGTGCGCATCGAGCGCACTTCTCGGGACGCCAGCTGCGGTGGCCACACCTGACCCACATGCCATCTGTCTCGAAGTTGGGGCGTAGCGCGTCGCGCGGAAGGTCTGCGAGATGCTCGATGACGTCGACCACGCGCTGATCCGCCGCGGGCCACCAGTTGCGACCCAGACGGTCCAGCACGATCCGGCGGATATCGCGTTCCTCGCACTGGTGAGCTTGAGCGAGCCGTTTCGTGAACCCCTCGACGGTCTCACCTTCGATGAGTTCGAGTCGAATTGGTAGCGTGCGGAGCTGGGTGTTCACACCTGTGCATGCCTCGATGAGAGGCGCGGTCGCCGTGTGGGAGGCTTGCGGGCGTCGGTGTGACGCAGGAGTGTGGAGCGGACCCGCGGGGCGAACTTCAGGATTCTCTTACCGAGTTCATCGAGGCCCGGGGACCGCCCGTGCCGAAGGCGCACGGGTCGGTCAAGGCCGATGACCGCTTCGCGGCCTTCGGCGTGAAAGGAAGTGCGGACGGCGTCGACGTTGTGCGACGCGCCCACGGTGACCGCGTTCACCGCTGCTTCGACGAGCGCGGCGACCTGAATGAGGCCGACGTTCGTGTTTGCGAGGAATCGCTCCGCCCACGGCTCTGTTGTCAGTGCGACGAGACGCACCGCTTCGGGATAGTGGCGCGCAAGCGCCGTTCGATGAGATTCGTCCTCCTGTCCGAGCTCGGTGGCGCGGATGAGGGTCGTGGCGAGTTCCAGTTCGCCGGTGTCGGGGCCGATGCCGCGTTCCCAGAGCGTGCCGGTGAGGCATCGTTCGGCGCGATAGAAGTCGGCGCTTCGCGCGAGGTCGCGGTCCGCTCCCGCGTAGTGCCACCTGCGGTGTCGCGCACACACCGCTCCGATCCGGGTGCGCACCTCGACGAGTTCACCGCCGGTGCATCGCCTGCATTTCGTGCCGGCAGACGGCAGGGGCGCGCAAATCGGGCAGTTGTTGTGTCGCCAGTCGGCGTGAATGCAGCGGACGAACAGGCGGTCAGAGCGGCTACCGTCGAAGTACCCGGGAGGGAGGTCGGCGAGTTGTTCGACCAGTCGCGGCACGAGTTCTGGTGTCGTGCGCAGAGGCAGCCGCGGGCGCTCGTGACGGAGGATCGTCCACAGTTCCCCGGCCGGCACGGCGTTGCGGGTGGTAAGTCTGCGGTAGACGCTGCTGACGGTTTCTCCCGTGAAGGGTTCGATGAGCACGGGGAGCTTCCTCATCATTTCGCTCGCGCGGGGCGGCCTCGTTTGGGCCGTGGTGATGGCCGGTTCTCTTCTTCCTCGATCCAGCCTTCTGACTCACGGATTTTCGCCAGCGACGCGAGCACGTCGTCGAGGTCGAGGCGTTCAGTGTGCTGCTCGATGGCGCGGCGCGCGCCTCGGCGGACGGCTCGGGCGACGCGGCCGATGGAGCCGCGGGATAGGTCGCGGAGTTCCGCAGCGACGGTGAGGATCTCCGCGTCAGGTTGCGAGATCAAGCACAGTGAGTCTTCGAGGTCGACGAGGATGCGCCCCCACACCGCGGCGTCAGCGGTCTCGCCAGTCCCGTAGGTGTCGAACTTGACCAGCTCGAATCGGGCCATGATCTGTTCGCCGCGCGAGCCCCAGAACAGGCCGTTGCGGGCGACATCGACACCGGCGTAGACCATCGTGCCGGGACACCTCTCGGACAGTTCTTTGAGCGCGTCGGCGACTTGCTCGTTGCCGCGGTAGTGCAGGTCCAGCCGGTGGATGTCGTCGATGATCACGAGTTCGGTGCGGCATTCGCGCATCACATGGCTCACGCGGCTGAGGAGAACTTCGTAGTTCGCGTTGCGGGAGTACGGGATGGCGTAGAAGTCGGCGAGCTTGGTGATCATGGTCTTCGCCGTCGCGTGGGTCGGCACGGGCACGTATGCGACGGGGATCAAGTTGCGTTGCGAGGCCGTGGTGCGCTGGCGTCGGGCTCGCTCGAACGCCCTGCCGAACTCCTGGACCGCGGTGGTCTTCCCGAGACCTGGCCTGCCAGAGATGATCACGCCGGACTTGCTGGCGTCTGGGGAGCGGTTGTCGGTTATCGCGTGGCGGATGGCGACCGCGACCTGTCGGAGTGATGGGGTCGCCACCCGGGCGCCGAGGGTCATGTACCGTTCGCGGGCGATGTTGAACAGCGCTCGCTCCGAGGAGTCCATCGCGTCGTACTCGGCGAGCGTGAGCGGGAGCGGCCGTTGGGCGACGAACTCGACAAACTCGCGCCACCCTTCCTTTGTGGCGTAGTCGAAGTCGGTCGATGGGGCGTCGAAGTCGAAGTCCCCCAGCAGGTCATCGAACATCGCGCTCACGCCTCATCCGGCGACCGGGTCATCCCGAACGGTGCGGCGACCGGCCATGCTGGCTTCGCCGCGACAACATGGAGTTCTTTGTCGCCGACGTCACCAGTTGCCGAATGCTCGCCGCCCGGCGGTGCTGTGGGTGCGATGTGTGGGAGTTGGTTGGTGATCGCCAGCGGGTCCGTCCGTGCGCTTACAGCACGCTTCTTCTGACGCGCCGTCGGCAGCGCGTTGCCCTTGTACATGAACCGGCGCATCACCTCGTTGAGGTCGTCGGTACTCGGCTCGTTCTCGCCGCGGGCAGCGGCCTGAGCGCGCGCGACCCGCCACACCTCGTCAGCCATTGGAGCGCCGCTGTACGGGGACCGCCAGTCCAGCGGGAGGAACTGGTCGCCGAGTTCCAGCCACACCGTCATCGGGTTGTAGGGGTCGACGTGGAACGGCCACTTGCCTTGCCGCCGGTGGTGCGGGGACCGCTTCTTGCGCAGCGGGCCGAGTTCCGCGGAGTCGTATACACGCAGGTCGATGTCGACGCCGTAGTGGTTGATCACACGCCACTCGGTCGGGAGAAGCGCGATGTACTTCTCGGCCGTCAGCGGCACCTGCAGTTCCGGTGCGACTTCCCGGTACGCGGCGACCATCTGGTTCGGGGTCAGCATCAGCCGAGGGTTGCGGGGGTCGCGCAGCGACTTGTGGGGCCGGTTCTGCCAGGTCACCGCGACCCAGTCCTCGAAGAGCTCCTGCAGCTGCTCGAGGGTGAGCAGCTGGCTCGTCGCGATTACCTCGTCACCTCGCATATCGGGGCTCTGCCCGAGGAAGGCGATCGCGTACTGGGTGAACTGGTCTTTGACGGTGCGGAACATCCGCTCGATCTTCGCCTTCTGCGTCGGCGAGTACTCCGCGTTGACCGTCAACGAGATCCCCAACGTCCGGCACGCATCCGAGAAGTGCCGAGACACGTAGGACGCACCACGGTCGGTCGTGATCGACTCCGGGAAGACGTACGGCTGCGCGTCACGCATCGCCTCGAACCTCTCAACCATGAGCCCGTCCGCGCCGGTCCACGCTTCCGACACCTGACGCCGGTTCGCACGCACACCATCCGGGCGGGACGCGTACGGCACGAGAGCGCGGGCAAGGACCACCACCAGGTCGATGCTGCGAGAGCCGACGGTGACAATCCCGGAGAGCACCGACCTCGACGCCTCACACAGCAACAGGGTGAGGTCGGGGCGGACAGGTTCACCGTCGCACTCGACGAGGATCTCCATCGGCGTCGTGTCGATCAGCACCTGCTCACCTGGTCGAACCCCCGACCGCACCCCGTGCATGTGATCAGGCTGATTCGCCGTGGTGCGCCGGGTACGGGCCGTCCCGAGCGTGTGCTTGCCGGCGTCGAGCTCGCTCAGGAGCCGGTACATCGTCGCGCGGCTCGGCATCGGCACCACGCCCTCACCGAAGCGGTCGTCCAGCTCTCTGCGGACGAGCCAGATCAGTCGCGTTCCGGTGCCCGTGGATTTCCGTTCCTGGCCGGCCTGGACAGTCAGGATCGCGTCGATGAGGCGCTCGTCGTAGGAGCGACCGGGCATGTCAGCCAGGCCGTGGCGACGTCGATCGAGAAGACCGCTCACCCCGAACTCCTCGAGAGCGCGTTGCTGGCGCGAGACCTTGACGGAGCTGTAGTCGGTTCCGAGACGACGGTTGACGTTGTCGATGACTTGCTGCCGCACCTCGGGCTTCGTCCCGCCTGCCACCACGAGATCGTCGAACCGCGAGAGCTCCTCCAGCCACACGTCGACGATCCTGCGGTCACGCGCGTCGAGGTCCTGCAGGCTGCGCAGGTCCAGCAGTGAGCGGAGCGATGCGGGAGCGGCAGGTTCCGCTTGGTGCCGCAGGTCCGCGGCGAGCACCTCCACGTCGCCTCCATCCCCGTCGACGGCACGCAGGGTTATGTAGGTGGGCCGGATCGCAACGACCTGGTGACTTCCGCCCTGCCACCGGATGATGTCGCCAGGATGAACGCTCATGACCCGCCCTCCAGATCGACAACGGTCGCCATCGACAAGGGACGGTGTAGATCCGCCTGCGCCACCCCGCTCCACACGAGTGCGTACGCGGCGCCGACACCTGAGCGAGCGGAACCACCGAGGACCGCAGCGAGCGAGCCCAGAGTCATCCGGCCGGTCAGCCCGAGCGCGGCGATATCGACGCCGTCCAGCCACGCCGGGTCGCGGTACCGGAGCAGGAAGCGCAGGTTCGCCTGGGTGGCGCCGGGAAGCTGATCGAAGACGAGATAAGACCATCCCAGTGCGGCAGCAAGGCGACGAGTGAGTTCGAACTTCATGCTGTCCTCTGGCTTGATCAGCTCGACCGGCCTCACGTCGACAAGCAGCGCACTCCCATCGGAGCGGCGCGCGAAGTAGTCGGGCGCGTGTGAGCGCTTCGGTGACCGCCAGCGGATCCACATCGGCTGGCTCGCCACCCCGACGACATCCCCCGTCCGGTCCAGCGAGGTTAGGAACGAGCGCTCCCAGAACGACTCGAACGGAACGTGCCGGCCCGTCGAGGCCATCCACAGCTTGCCCTCGAAGTTGCGCTTGCCCGGCCACGACGGGAACTCGCGAACCGGATCCGCATCCTCGAACATCACGCGCGCCGCGTCGACGGGGTCTGCGTGCTGGAGGAGGCCGTGTCTGGAAAACTCGATCGTGGCCGCGAGTGCGTTCGTCCCGTCGATCGCGGCGAGCCAGTCTTGGGTCAAGGTCACGGAGAACTCTCCCTTCCGGAGAATCCCGCACCCGATCAGAGCGCTCCTGTGGAACCTCCCGGCTTGAACCGCAAGCTACTCCCGCCTCGGAGCAGCGCTACGCGGCGCGCCGCTCTCCCGACAACTGGAGTGAGAATCCGACAACTGGAGTGAGACGACTCGACAGGTCCGTGAGAATCGGACAACTGGAGTGAGACACGACACTCTGCATGCTCTTGATCTAGCAAGTTGCTATCTACCTGATGCCGGTGGCAAGCTCGCTCCGTTGCCTCGATCGGCAGTCGCGAGCTTATCACGGCTGTCAAGGGGGGTGCCAAATATCTGCCTATCGTCTGCATATGCCGCCGCACCCTGTCCGATGACAGTGATTCTGTAGTCCGTGCCATTGATCTTGTGTATGCGCGGTTGATCCTGTCGTCCGTGCCATTGATTCTGTGGGCGGGTCTCGCGACACGCGGCGGTCACCGTCCGCGCTATCGGGCCGCGAGTCGTACTCTGGCGCCGTCAGGTTCGGATCCGCCAGCGCGACAGGCCTTGGGCCGCCGATGCGAATGATGTCGGGGACTTCCCGAGACACAGGGAGTCATTCGTTGAATGGCGACTTGGTTCCGGTAGTGCATTCGACGGGGTCGATCCCAGCGTCTTGGATCTGTTGCCAGACTGTCTCGACGTCCGGCCCCGGGGTGATGCCTTCCGCTTGCAGGCAGGCGCGGAGTGTGACCTGTGTGTCGCTCTCATACTCGTTGGCGATCTGCCAAGCAGGATCAATCTGGCCGAACTCCAGGGCGTAGCACCGCCCCTCTACGCCGGATGTAACAGCGGCATCCGAGTTGGAGTAGTCGATGACCGTTCCGGCTTCGTTGACGCCGAGCAGGGGATATCCAGCCGCGGCCATACACTCCGAGTAGCGGGCGAACGCGGCCCGGTACTCCTCGTTCGTGACGCGTCCGTCCGCCATCGCGTCGGTCTGTGCATCACTGGCCGCGGGTGGGACAGCCCGAGCTGCCCAGGAGGCCCAGAGCACAAATCGGGACTGATCATCGGTGGTCACGGCGAATGTGTGGCTGCCGGGCTCCTGGACGGTGAAGAAGCTTCCGCCGCTGGCTGAGGATGTCGAAGCTTCGTCGCAGATCGACGAGCCGACGTTCACGCCGTCGAGCAGGAAGTCGAATCGTCCCGGGTCGTCGCATCGGAACGCGACGACCAGTTCGGTGGCCCCTTCCGGCATCGCGCCGAGCTGCACGGTCGTGTTCCCCTGCCCACTCACGAGGGCGGGCGGGCCGAACAACTGTGTGTCGTCGTAGACCAGCGTGCTCGTCATTGCCTCGACGTTCACGCTCCGATCCGGAGCCGGGGCGGTCAGCGCGGCCGCGGACACCGCCCCGGTGACCGCGCCGGCGACGGCGAACGCGATGATCGGGCCTGCGATGCCCCAGCGCCGACGAGAACGGGTGGGCGCGGCTGATGCCGTGGCGACAAGCATGCGCCGCAGCTCCGTGTCTCGATCGTTGGTTGTCGGTTCAGGAGACATCGCTCACACCTTCCGGACGTATGGCAACACGTGGCTCGGCCACGGCCGCGCGCAGACGGGCGGTGGCTCGCGACAGTCGCGACTTCACTGTCCCGAGACGGACGCCCATGATCCGGGCGGCATCCTCTGTGCCCACACTTGCGAGGACGCACAGGGTGATAACTTCCTGATCGACACGGGACAACCCGCGCAGCGCGGTCATGGCATCGCCGTCGTCGAATTGTTCGGCATGGTCACGTTGCGGTTCCCCCGGAGGGAGCCGTCGCAACGCGGCCCGGTACCTCCGACTGGCGCGCGTGAGGTTGCTGGCAGTGAACGTCGCCGTCCGAAGCAGCCAAGGCAATAACGACCCGTCGACGAACTGCACAGCGTCCCGCTTGCGCCACGCCTCGAGGAACGTCACCGCGACCACATCGTCAGCGTCAGACCAGGACGGCGACAACCCCCGAGCGTGCCGATACACCCGGCCCCGGTGACGGTCGAAGACCTCACCGAACGCGTCACCCCGGCCAGCACGAACCTCGTCCCACGCGTCTTCGTCGCTAACCCTCACACTATGAAGTGTCCGCTCACGAGCATTCAGTTCCCAACACTGAGTGGTCGACCCGTCACCGGGGTCGCCGTTGCTGCGTCCGTATAAGCATCCGCATGGGACACCGTCCGCGGGTCGATCGTTACCCTTGACCCATGGAACCGGACTGGATCGAACATCGACGCCAGGACGACGGGGAGCGAGTGGGATGGATGAAGCCCATCGGTGACGGATTCGTCGCCATCGATCTGTTAGGCCGTCCACGGACAGACGTTGTGGACTGGATGGTCGCAGAGGCGACTCTCGACGAACTCGGCCTTGGCTACCTCGCCGACCCGCATGAGTTGCGGCTGGACGACGGCTCGTGGCTGCGTGTGCGGATCGCAGAGGTGTCATCAGGAGCAGTCCGCGTGAAGAAGGACGACTGGGGCGATATGAATGCGACCCAGATCCATTACTCGCTGTCATTCCCGGTGACCGAGGACCGGCTTCGCTCACTGTCTCGCTGACCGATCCGCAAATGCGCCAGGCACCGCGTCAAGATCGCGGGCTGAACACAGACCCGCGGATAGAGTCGCGCCATGAGCGACCACCTGAACAGCCTGCGAATGCGTCGAGAGATTCTTGACGCGTACGTCACAGTGCTCGAGAGAGCCGGCGAGCTGTTGAATGTGTGCGCCGCAGCGACCGGCGGAGCGGACCAGCTGCGAGTCGCCGTCGAGGATGCGTTCGGGCTCAGCCCGGTCGCAGCTGACGCCGTCTTGGCCCTGCAGGTCCGACGCCTCACACCAATCGCGCTCGAGCAAATTCGTCAGGAGTTGATCGACGTCGACCGAGAGATGGCCGAGGCAGACGGAGTGTAGGGGGTCCTCGAGTGCGATCGCCCTGGTCGCGAAAGCGGATCGGCGAGTAGGAACGACGCGGATCAGCAGTCTGGGTGTCCTCAGCTTTCCGCGCAGCTCAGTTGGGAATTGACCTCAATGATTCGTTTGGTGTCCGGGTAGCCGGCGGACTCCAGCGCGCTGCGCACTTCGGCCCTTACGACCTCGAGGTATGCGGCGCCGTGCAGGCGTACGGGATTGGCGGTGTCATTGTCGGGATCACCATCGAGCAGGGCGTGCCATTCCTTCCACTCATCGGCGCTCACGTCGGCATCCGACAAGGCCCTCGCCGCGATCCTCTCGGCTTCTTCGGAGACGTCCTCGACCAGCGGCGTGAGCCACCAGGAGATGTCGCATTGGCCGCCGGGCACTGTGATTGATTCCGCCCGGTCGGGTTCGCCCTCCGCCGGGAAGCCACCGCGACACCCCACAAGCGCGGCCGTGAGCGCGATCACTCCCAAGCCAGAGACCCACCACCGATGACGCATACCGCGACTATACGTCGACCATTTTGGACGGCAGCCGTACTACGGGCCGCGCAGTCGCGGTTCGACATGCGGTCGCGAAACGGGGTCGACTATCGCGACCCGCGCATCGGAACGGTTGCTAGTTCTTTTCGAGTGGCTGAGACGTTTCGAGGGGTGCCGGACATGTACTGAGAGAAGGCTTATCTCCGAAAGGATCGTCCAGATGGCGGATCGTGACTCATTGCTCGATGATCTTCTTTCGTCGTCGAAGCCTCCGGTCAGTGCGTTGACGCCGGATATCGAGGACGAGTTGGCGCGAATGAGCGTCATGGCTCTTACCGATCAGCGCAGGCCACGAGGGCATCGCCACATTTCGCGCGCAGCTGCGGTAGGTCTGTGCACGGCACTTGTTCTTGGTGGCGCCGGCGCAGCAGCGGCAGCGACTCTCACCGGTTGGCCGTGGTGGAAGCAGGAGCCGCCGGCTCCGTTCTCCTACACGTTGCCGAGCGGTGCCGTGTGCGAGACAAGGCTGGTCGGAAACATCCAGGGACCGTCACCGGAGATCAGCACGGCGACGCTCGCGTACCTGGCATCGGTGGATATCTTCGAGGTTCTCGACGTCGATGCTGAGCTCACCAAGCTCCGCGAGAGCGGGCAGGATCAGCCGCGCGCCGGGTCGACAGTGCTGGAAGGATCCCGCCCGAACTACTTCCTGGAGGATGCGGAGCTGAGCCCCGACCGTGAGTACCAGTTCGCCGTCGAAAACGCGATCATTCCTGCGGTCGTCCTCGAGCTGAAACGGCAAGGCTTTGAAGTGTCGGCGGATCAGTTCTCTTGGCAGAGCGCGACCGATTGCCCCGGGGCGCAGTGGTGACGGGCGTGGACCCTGCGTTGCGCGCACGCGTTGTCGACGTGATCGCGTTCAACTCCGCAGACGTTCTCGCATACTTCGAGCGTCGTAGCCCGCGTGACGCCGCCGACCTGGTAGCCGAGACGATGATGACGGCCTGGCGCCGATGCTCGATCATGCCTGAGCCCGCAATCGATGCACGCATGTGGCTGTTCGGGATCGCCCGCAACGTGCTGGCGAACGCAGACCGCACGGAACGTCGACGGTGGCGTCTGGCGGACCGGTTGCGCTTGATGACGCTGCCGAGTGACGTCTCCGCAGCGTCGGACGAGGGGGCCGATGTCCGCGATGCCGTCGCCCGCCTAGAACCTGGATCGGCTGAGCTGATCCGTCTCGTTCACTGGGACGGCTTCAGCATCGCCGAATCTGCACAAATCATCGGCATCCCTGCGTCCACCGCGCGCACTCAATATCAACGCGCAAAGGAGCAGCTTCGCCGATCGCTCTCCGACCACGACGCCACCGAAATGAGCGGCACCGGACATGGCACGCACTAGGCCGTGTTGATCAAGTGGTTTCGGTGGTCGATGGGCGAGTCTTGAGGGATGACGCGTCGCGAGGTCTCTGACGAGGTGTGGACCGTTCTGGAGCCGTTGATGCCGACGGTGACGGGGAGGTCGCGGCCGTGGACGGATCATCGTCTCGCGGTTGAGGGGATGGCGTGGAAGTACCGGACGGGTGCGCCGTGGCGTGATCTGCCGGAGCGGTTCGGGAAGTGGAACTCGGTCTATAAGCGGTTCACCCGGTGGGCGCACGACGGCACCTGGGACAGGCTGCTCGCCGAGGTGCAGCGGCAGTCCGACGCGGCGGGCCGGCTCGATTGGGTGGTGTCGATCGACTCCACGATCACCCGCGTGCATCAGCACGGTGCGACCCTCGCCCGGGACACAGGGGGCTCCACCGAATCACAAGAATCCGTGGTTCGAGCCGCCTGACCACGCGATTGGCCGGTCCCGTGGCGGGTTGACCTGCAAGATTCACCTGGTCGCCGATGGCAAGGGGCGGCCGCTGGGATGGGTGCTCACCGGCGGCAACATCAACGACACCACGATGCTGGCGACCACCCTCGAACACATCCGTGTCCCCCGCCCAGGCGTCGGAAGACCACGAACGCGACCAGATCGAGTCCTCGCCGACAAGGGCTACCCGTCGAAGACGAACCGTGCCTGGCTGCGTCAGCGAGGGATCGCCGCGACCATCCCGGAGCGTGACGACCAGATCGCTCACCGCCGCAAGAAGCCGGGACGCCCGATCGACTTCGGCGACGAGCAGAAGCTCCGCTACCGCGGCCGCAACGTCGTCGAACGCTCCTTCAACAAGCTCAAACAGTGGCGCGGCATCGCCATGCGATCAGACAAGACCGCCCGCAGCTACCGAGCCGCCATCAGCCTCGCCACCACCCTGATCTGGATCAAAAGCGACTTGATCAACACGGCCTAAGCCTTGATCCACCGATGAGGAGGCATGCTGAGTTGGCGTCGTGACAGTGAAATGCCCCTCTGACCGGGAAGAATAGAGCTTGTCAAGGGTCCTATTCAACGAGTCGGAGAGGCATCTCGTAGATGCAATTCAAGCACGCTCCTGCCGCTGTGTCTGCGGTGTTCGATGACCCGAATCTTGTGTCGGCTGCGGGGCTGGTGCCGATGCTCCGCCTCGCGGAGCGGTCCGGGCTGGCAGGGCTTGCTCAAGATTGGTTGACCGTCGCGACGGACAAGGGCGCGAACGCCGGGGCGAAGGTGATGGCGCTGGTCGCGGGGATGCTCGCGGGGGCGGACTCGATCGAGGACATGAACGTGCTGCGTCATGGCGGGATGGGCCGGTTGTTCAACCGGACGTATGCGCCGTCGACGCTGGGATCGTTCCTGCGCGAGTTCCGGTTCGGCCACGTCCGTCAGCTCGACGCCGTCGCCTCCCGGACGCTGGTGAATCTCGCCTCTTCCGCGCCGCTGCTGCAGGCCCGAGACGACGAGCGAGTGATGGTGGATCTGGACGACACGATCATCGGGGTCCACGGATACAAGAAGCAGGGCGCGTCGTTCGGGTACTCCGGCGTGCGTGGCCTGAACGCGCTGATCGCGACGGCGTCGACATCGACCTCGGCGCCGGTGATCCTCGCCCAGCGGTTGCGGCAGGGCAAGACCGGTTCCCCGAAGGGCGCCGCGAGGATCGTCGCCGACACCCTCGCCTCCCTCCGCCGCACGAACCCCGGAAGCACAGTCCGCCCGTTGCTGCGGGCGGACTCCGCGTTCTACGGCCACGCCACCATCGGCACAGCGATCAAGGCGGGCGCGGATGTGTCGGTCACCGTCCGGATGGACCCCGCAGTGAAGGCGGCAATCGCATCGATTCCCGAGGATGCGTGGGAAACGATCGAATACACCGACGCGATCCGCGACGAAGCAACGGGCCGGTGGATCTCGAAAGCAGAGGTCGCCGAAGTGCCCTTCACCGCGTTCCGGTCAAGGAAGTTCGCCGAACGGGTCGATGGACGCTTGGTGGTGCGGCGGATCCCGGACCTGAACCCCAACAAGGTAGAGCAGCCGACCCTGTTCGACGTGTTCCGCGTGGATCTTGATCATTACCTCGAGGTTCTCCTGCACAAGCCCGGCGCCCTTCCCGGGTCCACCGCTCTCGCACACGCCCGCGCGACGGGGGTGTTCACTGGAGCGCATGAAGCGTTCTGGGCGGCAGCTCGTAAGACCGACGGCGATGCCGGCGGCACCCGGGCGCTCATCGACGTGCTTCTCTTGCATCGGTCGATGGCCGCTGAGGATGTCATCGGGGGGATCACCGCGGCGTTGACCGTGGGGGCGGTCACGGCTGATGTTGTTGCGGTGGAGGCGCGCCGCCACGAAACACTGGGTGGGTCTCGTTTGGGCCGTCATCCCGCCGACCCTCCGCGCGGGCATGAGCGACGTGTCGTCAGTCTGACCCAGCGCCGGCTAGCCGACCCGGCGGCGGTGATCGCCGGTCTCCCGCCGGATCGGCGGCCGTTGCCATCGGTTGCCGCGTACGACCAGCTGCTGCGCCTCCCGGAACGACCATCACCCGAGACCGCAGTTGCGATCCAGGAAGGGACAGCGTCATGACCACCACGACCAGCATCACCACCACCCTGCGGCGGCGTCGCGGGCTGACCGAGGAAGCAGCAGGCGCGGCCATCGATCAGGCCTGCCGAAGGCTCCGGCTCCCGACGATCCGGGCGGTCGTTGAGGAAGCCACCACCGCCGCGCAGAAAGAGCAGCTCAGCTACCAAGGGTTCCTCGCCGAGCTGCTCCTGGCCGAGTGTGATGACCGGGACCGGCGTTCCTCGGTCCGCCGGGTCAAAGCAGCCGGCTTCCCGCGGGATAAATGGCTCGGGGACTTCGATTTCGCGGCGAACCCGAACATCAACCCGGCGACCATCAACACTCTCGCCACCGGCGAATGGGTGCGTCGCGGGCAGCCGCTCTGCCTCATCGGCGACTCTGGCACCGGAAAGAGTCACCTCCTGATCGGGCTGGGCACCGCCGCAGCCGAAAAGGGGTTCCGGGTGAAATACACGCTCGCGACCCGGCTGGTGAACGAACTGGTCGAGGCGGCCGATGAGAAGAACCTGGCCCGCACGATCGCCCGCTACGGCCGGGTCGACCTGCTCATGATCGACGAACTCGGATACATGGAACTGGACCGCCGCGGTGCTGAGCTGCTGTTCCAAGTCCTCACCGAGAGGGAAGAGAACAACAGCATCGCGATCGCCTCGAACGAGTCCTTCTCCGGATGGACGAAGACCTTCACCGACCCCAGGCTCTGCGCAGCGATCGTTGACCGGCTCACCTTCAACGGCACCATCATCGAGACCGGCACCGACTCCTACCGACTCGCCCACACCCGCGCTCAACAACCCGCACTGTGACCCAGCCCTATATCGTCGCGCTCCTCAACCTCGCCTACTTCTTCGTGGAGTTCACGGTCGCGCTGATCATCGGGTCGGTGTCGCTGTTCGCGGACAGTGTCGACTTCCTCGAAGACGCCCCTCATTAAATCGCCCGAGGGATTCGGGGTCGGTTGTCTTGGTCCTTCGCAAGCGCACGGACGGATCGGTGGTCGAAGCGCTACAGCAGGTAGTGGGTGATCTCGTGACGGCGCTCACTGAAAGTCCCCGCTTTCGCTCGAGGAATTCCTCACCCTGGATTGCTCCGGCGCATGAGGCGGGCCCCCTCGATGCTGATGGTCTTCGACCGAGACACCAGCCTTCAAGGGAGGCCGTTCGTGAAGAGGAGGGTGACGCTACTTTTCTTCCTCAACGGTCACGGTATAGCTCGCGTTGGCTGAGGTCACCTTGACGTAGTACTCGCCTGCGTCCTTCCGGAGGATGGTTTCACCTGCGCCCGCTTCTGAAATCATGACGTCAGGAATGCCGCCGTCCGTCATGAGGTCCGTTCCCTCAGTGAGAACGTAGACTGCGCCGACGATCATGCCCTGGCCGGAACTGTCAACGAAGTCGTACGTCACGCGAACCTTTCCACCGGTCAGAACAATCGTGTCCGACTGCTGATCTGCGTTACCTGTAATAGTCGCGACGGGCGTCCATGTCGGCTCAGCTGCGGGCTCAGGTGCCTGACTCTCGACCCGCTCGGTCTGCGTGTCAGCCGCGGCCGACCCGGCCGGCTCGGCCGGCGATGAGCAAGCGGCGAGCGATGCGATAAGTGTGAGCGTGGCTCCAGCCGCGGCAAGGGATCGGGCGAGTGACATATCTGGTCTCCTGGGGTCCTGGTAAAGCGCGACAGCGCCACCCGCCAGCCTACCGGCGAGGAACCGCGTCGGCTGCCACCGGGGCGAGCTGGGTCACCAGCGGCGGGCATCATCCGTGCCAACAGGGATTGCTGTCATTCGAGTTGGATGACCCGCCTCTGCCTGCAACGAAATGGTCGGCTCTGCTGTGGTTGCCGCGGGGCCAATAGCCGCCTGGCTATCCGCCCGCAACGACGCCCTCGCCAACCTCGCCATCATCCTCGTCGACATCCTCACGATCTGGTTCGCCCCCGGCTGGCTCGACATCATCGTCGGCGTCGGCATCGGCATCCTCAACGCCGACGCCGCCCGAGCCGTCTGGAAAGCCGCCCGCGCCAAGACCGACCCGACCCCATAATCCGCCCAGCAAAGAGCAAAGACGTCCTGGCGAAACAGCATCACCTAATGCAAGTGGGTCCTCACTGGACTGCCCTGGTGGGTTCGGCTTGAGTTGACATAGCCAATCCCGCGAGGCCTCCGACCTAGGCTTCACCGTCACACCCCCGGCCGTATCGGGGCAGAAGTGGACATTCACCGGGACCTTCCCCGATGACCTGACCGCCCGCGCATACGACAACGATGGTGACGTCATCGCCGAGGTCGAGATCGCACCCAACTGGCAACGCACCGGAGGTTCAGAGCGTTGCGGCGGGCCCATGAAAGCAGACGTCACGATTCGAACGTGACCATTACGTATCCGAAAGCCGGTCCCTCACCGCTTCACCTGCAGTGAGTTCGCGTCGTGCGATCGGCTGCCCAGAGGGGCGACGAAGGCTGATTCCCGTAAGACCCGCCCGCGAAACTGCCCGGTGAAGGGGGGCTAACCGCTACACGTTCTAAGCGCCCCAGCAGGTGTGGCCGAGGCGGTCTTGGTCAGCAACTCTTCGCGCTCCGGCGAACTACAGAATCAATGGCACGAACGACGCGCGCAGACGCTGCTGCGACGCCGAGCGGCCGGCGTGATTCCGCGGATCGTCGGCGACAGGATCAATGGCACGGACGACAGAATCGATGGCAGCGGACACACCCGCGCCGATGACTGTGAGAGTGTCGAGTACCTCCTGGCGGCCTGACTCTTGCTGACGACTGACCTCGAAGTCTGGGTGTCCTTGCTGTTGATCTGTCGTCCGTCAGGAGGCGCATCACCCTCGTGGTGCTGGCCGGGCGGGCGTGACCTCATAGGAGCCTGATCGCAACAGTCCCATCACAGTCCCGTCCACCCGACCGGCCAGTGTCACTCACCCTGTCCTGATCTGGTTGGAGCGAGCACTATGAGCATGCAGCAAGTCCCCTCTCACCGTCGAGTCGTTGTCGGCGTCGACACTCACAAACACGTCCACGTCGCCGTCGCGATCGATGAGCTCGGCGCGGTCCTGGATCGCCGATCTTTCGCGGCGGATTCCGGTGGCTACGGCCAGCTGATCGACTGGGGCGAATCGTTCGGCGGGAAACTCACCTTCGGGATCGAAGGCACCGGTTCCTATGGTGCAGGCCTGGCCGGCGCAGTGCGCCGTCGTGGAATCGGGACGCTGGAGGTGATGAGAACGGACCGTCGCGACAGGCGACTACGAGGCAAGTCCGACACCATCGATGCCGAGAACGCAGCCAGGGCAGTCCTCGCGGGCCTGGCGACGGCCATCCCGAAGTCAGCCGATGGAACAGTGGAGATGATCCGTCAGATCAAGGTCGCCAAGGACGTCGCCGTCAAGGCGAGAACATCCGCGATGATCAGCCTCAAGCAGGTCATCGTGAACGCCCCCGACGATCTGCGTCAGGAGCTGCAACCGCTATCGAAGATGGCGCTCATCCATCGCTGCGCGGCGCTTCGTCCGGGCCAGGTGACCACAATCATCGCGTCGACCAAGCACACGTTACGATCGATCGCCCGTCGCTGGGAAGTACTGGATGCCGAGATCTCCGGGCATGAGAAGCTCCTGGCAGAGCTGACCGCGCAGATCGCTCCCGACCTCGCGAAAGCCTTTGCGGTCGGTCCTGACACCGCGGCCGAGATGCTGATCGTTGCCGGCGACAATCCGGAACGGATCCGTTCGGAGGCCGCGTTCGCCCGGCTCTGCGGTGTCGCCCCGATCCCTGCATCGTCAGGGATGACCACCCGACACCGGCTCAATCGGGGCGGTCACCGGCAAGCAAACGCCGCACTCTACCGTGTCGTCATCGTTCGCATGCAGCACCACGAACCCACTAAGGCCTACGTCGCCCGCCGGATCACCGAAGGAAAGACGAAGTCCGAGATCATCCGGTGTCTGAAACGTCTTCTCGCCCGCGAACTCTGGGCCGCGATGCGCCCCATCCGCGAAGCCCGACCACCCCTCCAAATCGCGGCTTGACAGATATAGGAGCATCAACTCATCGGTGGTTTCTGCCAACCGATCTGTGGTTCCAGCCCCGGGCGCCCGGGAAGTAAGGGCTTCGTCGACGCCTGCATCGCGTTCGCCGGTGATGTCCGATTCCGCTGGCAATGCCGACCTATGTGCCATAGAGACGCATCGTCTCTGCAGCCGCTGATGCATAGGAGGTAGATGGGATGTCTCGCGCAATGTTGGGTGTGAGGCCCGAGGTCGTGGAGGACGTGGCCGTGCGCGCGTTGCCGCGGCGGCCGCTCGCGTGGCCGATGCGGGTCGTCGTCGTCTCGGCGATCGCGTTGATGGCCGGAGGACTGGCGGCGTTGGCCGATCGCGTCGAGCTGCTGGTTTTGGTCGTGGTCGTCGCGGCGGTGGTCATCGCCGCCCTGATCGTGTTCGGTCATCGCGCGTGGCAGCGCGGCCGGTCCATCGACCTGATGATCGAGGCGGTCAACTCTGTGGTGAGAGCGTCAGCTCCGACCCGAGACCTGGTGACCGTGTCGAGGTGGAGGGGAGGGTGGATCGGCGCTCCGCAGCGCATCGTGATCCGCTACCCCGGAGATCTGGTCGACTCGGATCTGAAGTTCGCCGAGACGCTGGTCGTCCAGGTGAGCAACCGGATGGGGATCGCGTACCGGGTGAAGAAGAACGATGCGCGCCGATGCCTGATCACGCTGACCGCGGATCCGGCCGCCCCTGAGCCTGTGGTCGACCCGGATCAATCCCGTCTGGAGAGCGTACTGTCGGTGATCATCCCCGGGGTGTCCGTCGACGAGTTCGTCCGGGACAATGCCGACAACCTGCAGCGAACGATTCTGCACTGGCCTCCGACGTCTACTTCGCGGGTGTCGAAGACGATCTGGCAGAAGCAGGCTGTCGACGCCGTCCGCTCCTCGGTCGTGGCGCCCAACGCGGCGCAGCTGACCATCGACTGGGATCTCACCGCCGATCGCGGCACCGTGCGCCCGCTGACGCCGCTGCCTGATGTTCTGCCTCATCCGCCCCGCGACGACGACAACCCGATGAAGATCGCCTTCGGCCACTTCCGCGACGGGACTCCCTGCGTCTGGGATCTCGACGCTCCACTCCCGCACTTGCTGATCGTGGGTGGCACCGGGGGTGGAAAGACGGTGCTGTTGCTGTCGATTCTCACCGCACTGCCCACGGGGATGCGGCGTGATGCATTCGGTCAGTGGGTTCGCGACCCAGACATGCCGCTGGCTGAGATCTGGCCGATCGACCCGAAGCGCCTCGGCTTGTTCAACCTCGGGCTGCTCCCCGGCGCGAAGCCGGCCGCGACCCGTGAGGCGGCGATCGTCACCTACGTCCTCAAGGTGAAGAAGCTCATGGACGACCGATACGAGTACCTCGAGCGGAACGGCCCTCATCTGCGCTCCACGCTTGACCCGCTTGTCCTCGCTGTCGACGAGGGCGAGGAGATGGCCGACATGCTCAACGAGTGGTGGAAATCCGGCGGCGGCAAGGCCGACTGGTGCCAGAGGATGGGTCTCGAGAAGGCGCCGACCGGCAGCATCCACCCCGTGATGACGGCATTCGGCTCGATCCTGCGGCTTGGTCGTGAAGCGCGGGTGCACGTCATCCTCGCTTCGCAGCAGGCGGCGGCGTCGTGGTTGAGCACTTCGAGCCGATCCCAGTTCGCCGTGCGCATCGCGTTGCGCAACCTGGAGCAGTCCACCTCGATGATGACGTTCGGCAGCCTCGTGGCCACCGCCGGGCTCGAGAACAAGCCCGGCCGCGCCTGGGTGTCTCCGGGTATGGGTATCCCGCCCGAGCATGCGCAGATCTTCTGGACCCCGAAGCTCGCCCAGGGACTCGGCGATGAGGACCGCGCGATCATGCACGATCTCGGAATCACTCTCCCGGACGACCCGGACTTCGTTCCGCAAGACGACGTCGTCCAGGTGCCCGCCGAGCATGGTGGGACCGACGACGTGGCAGAGACCTCCGGCGGGGAGGATGCGGGTCGCCCGCACCTGTATGCCGTCGAGGACTCGGCCCCGATCGAGGAAGAGACCGTGCGCAGCTTCGAGCTGTCGGTCTCGGAGCTCGATGTGGGGATGAGCATCCTCGTCGACGTCGACGGTGAAGGCGTGATCGCGACCGTGGAGTCCATCGACGTCGACCTGGAGGACCAGGACTACCTCATCCTGACCTACCTCACCGAAGACGGCGAGAAGGGTGAGGTCGCGGTCCCCGACGACGAACAGGTGACGATACTGCTCCCGGAGTGATCCCCCGAAGTCGACAAGACGATCTCGTCATTTTATCGCATAGGAGCTAGACTCATATGTGTAAAGAAAGACGAGATCGTCTTTGTCCGATCTGGGCCTCTAACCGGACCCATGTCGAGTAGAGGCATCCCGCCTCATCATCGACAAGAAGGAGGGTCATCATGACCATCACCCAGACCGCCCCCGCGAGCACCGCGGTGGGGGTCGATGTCACCGGAACGGTGCGCAGCCCGCTCATGCTCTTCCGCACCATCCCCGACCGCGTCCCGCACGTCTCGTTCCGCATCGACGGCGTCGACGGACCGTACAACGTGCACGCGCGCGGCGTGCTCGCAGAGCTGCTCCGGCAGACGATCCGCAAGGGGAACGCCGTGCGAGTCCACGCACCCTGCGCGACTCTCGCGCACCCCGATCAACACGTTCCGGATCTCGAAGCAGACAGCGTCGAGCTCGATCTGCGTTGACCTCCGCGTCAACGCCCGGACCCCCTGACGAGAGGACCTCTCACGGATGTGTGACCCGAAGCCTGGTGCGCGGTGCAGCGCCGACACCTGGAAGGAACTGCAGCACGCGCGATCGAAGGCAGATGCCGCTCGACGAGATCTCGACCGTGCGCCCGAGGACCCTTCCGTGCGGCGCCGGCTGCACCAGGCCGAGAGCAACCTTGCAGAGAAGAGCGCCGCATACGACTCCTCGCCGCGGGGCCAGCGCGAGCTCGCGGAGAAGATCGACTCCGCAGCTGACCCGAACAACCCCAAGGTCGATGATCTGCGCACTCGGCTGTGCGCCGGCCGGGCTACGCGCATCGCCCAGAAGCAAGCCCTCGCCCGGTCACGTGGCCTGTCCGGGGCGGAGGAGTCCCTCGAGGTGGAGCGTGCCCTCAACCGGCTTCGCCATCCGGACGGCGGCTACACCCGCCACCCGAACACCGGTCGCGAGGAGAGCATCGGCTTCTTCGTCTCGCCCTACCCAGACCGCGAGGTAGCCATCCCCGTCGACCAGCTCCGACCCATCGACATCCTGCGATTCAGTAAGGCCAACGCCGATCTGCTGCGGATGGACTACCACTACGAGGGCGCCTGGCACGATCCTGAGACGGGAATCGTCTCCCTGGACGTGTCCGTGAAGACCCTCGACGCAGCCGAGGCTCGACGGCTCGCCGAGCAGCACCAGCAAGTCGCGTTCTTCGACGCGCAGACCGGCGCCTCGGTCGAGGTCGACCCGAATGCCCGCGACCGAATCTCGCACCTCAACGAAGGGAACCCGTCATGACGAAGGGCCTCAAGTACCTCGGGGCCGCGGCGCCCGGCGATCCGCTCACGGACATCGTCGCCGCCGTCGCCGCCGTCGCCGCCATCAACGGCCACACCCCGGACGACGCCGAGCTGCGCGAGCTGCTCGACGAGCAGGCTCTGCCCTCCGGCGACGAGAGCGTGCAGCGACTGCGCGCCATGCTCGTCGACGCCGGGCTGGGGGAGGGGACATGACCGCGCGATCCGCACAGCCCCGCACCCTTCGCGTCCGCATCGTGACGTCCAGCGAGTCGTCGATCGAGGTGCTCGCTGACCTCGTCGCCTCGGCCGACGCCCTACGGGCGGAAGCCGATGCGCTGCGCGCGCGACTGTCAGCCGGCAAGCTCGTCGCCGTCGCCGCGGCCGCGCGGGACATGATCGTCAAACTGCGCATCCGTGGGGCAGTACCCGAAGGCGACTACCTCGCGCTGGTCGACGCGGCGCGCATCGTCCTCTGCCGGCAGCGATTGCTCCTGCACCAGCTGCGCGCCTCAGGGGGAGCTGCCCCTGGGATCGGAACAGCTGCAGGCGATGGGGTGCAGGAGCCATGAGGACGCTCCGAGACAATGACGCTGCCGGCTACCCGGACGGCGTCTCGAGCGATGATCTGCACCGCCGCCGCGAGGGCGATGAGCTCGGATACGTCCCGTCGACGGGGGACTGCATCCGGTACGCGATGCGCCACTCGGCCTGGGACGAGAACGGGCACCGCCTCGAGGACTGGCCAGCCCGAGACGCGCGCGGGCCGTGGGGGCCGGCGACCGACGTCGTGAGCGTGACGCCGGTCGCCGAGCCTCTCATCGTGAAGGTCGCCTGCCGCAACCCTCGCAACGGTGAGCGCACATGGATCGACCTCGACTGGTGGATCTGCGAGCCGGTCTATCAGGACGGAGCGCTCTGGTGATCCCGTCGACGTGGGAGGAGCGATCGCACAGCGATCCCTACTGCGCGGCCCATTGCTCAGCGGGGCACAAGCACAGCCAGTGCGGATGCTCGTGCAGCCACCGTCGCGCCGCCTCGATCTCTGATCGGTGGCAGGGCGCGTACTCCTACGCTCTGACGAACTCAGACATCGACGATGCCGCAGCATTCGCGGATGAGTTCGCGGCCTACATCGAGGACAGAATGCACGAGATCCGATACCCCGATGCGCCCCTGCCGACGCCCGAGGAGTACGAGCTCGCGCATCGATGACAGGTGCTCTGAACGCCTGGACATCACCGTTGCGCATATGAGATAGTTGCTGTGGGTGACCGCCCGAACTTCACCTCGGTCCCCGGAGGGTGCTGCATCCCTCCGGGGACCTTCTCTATGCGGCGTCTTCACCGCCGGGGGTGATCAAGGGCAGCAGGTCTCGCGCGGCCTTCGGGTACGCCGTCCGCTCGAGAGCGACCAGCTGCTGACGACGCTGACGCGCCGTGCCGAGCGCCCAGGCGTAGCGGAAGTTGCCGGGGTGGCGGATCTTCTGCACTCCGACGTCGACGAGCGCCGTATGAAGCCACGCGCGAGGATCCTGCCCGGCGCGACGCGGCCGGGCGCCGAGCTTCACCAGGTGCCGCTCGGCAGCGTCGCATCCCTGCTCCCCAGTGCGAAGCTTCGAAAGGGTCCGCTCGGAGAGCACGAGGCCGGCGGTGGGGACGTAGTTCAGGGTCCGCGGGGTGGATCGCCCCAGAGCGATCGCCCCCGTGGCCTGATAAATCGTGCCCACATGACCCCGGGAGACGGTCTCGACACGGGTGGAGATCTGGCCGTGCTCGTCGACGTCGGTGATGGTCCGCTGCCGTGGCATCGGGTCGGCGAAAGAGACGATCCCGAGGATGCCGGCAGCCGCTGCGCGCTTCCAGACCTGGGCGAGGAACCAGGACTCGGCGTTGGCGGGTGCGGCATCCGTGAGCACGAAGCGGCCGAGCTCGAGGGATTGCGTGAAGGGGGCGAGTTCAGGGAAGACGTTGCGAACGACGGCTGCCCTCATGGGGACGGACAGGACCGCGACGCCGACCAGGCCCGCGGGATCCTCGCCGGCCTCGGAGAACAGCCCCCACGCCATCCGGCCAGCCGGGTACGAGGCTGCGTAGTGGTGCCGGCAGACGAACGATCGCGCGACGGACTCCGGGATCTCGGCGACGGAGAACTGACGCGCGTCGAAACCTCCCTCGGACAGATGACGCCACGAGTGTCGTCCCAGCGTCCACCGCTGGCAGGAGGACGATTCCGGGGTAGGCGTGCGGGTCATCAGGCGGATCCTTCCGGGTGGGTGTCGTGCGGGACGCTGATCGTGGAGGAGGACGTCCCCGGCACGGCGAGGGCGATCGCGTACAGCTGTTGGAGTCGCCGGCGAAGGTGCGGATTCGCTGCAACTGACCGGCGGAGCTCCGCTGCAGAGATCTCGCCCCCAAGGGTGCGGAGATCCAGGGTGGCGATCGCCCAGGCGCAGAGCGCGACGTCGTCGACGTCGAGTTCCACCTCGACGGTCGTCGTCTGCTGCCAGCTGAGCGCGGTCTTCACTGTGCCCTCAACGGCTCTGCGGCCGGTGCCCGGTCAGCTGGTGGTACGGGACGGTCTCGGGCCAATTGCCACCGGAGTCGCTGCGGAGTGAAACGGTGGTCCGGTTCGCGCGGACCACCGTGTGCCAGCGGCCACGATGCTCCACGAGATCTCCGGGGGCGACAGCTCTCCGATCGACTCGGGTGGCGCCGGCGCCATTGAGGTGCGCCCGCTCCACGGCCTGCCAGAAGCGCAGCCGCCCCGACAGCTGCTCGCGCTCGTCGAGAAGCTCCTCCCGCTCGGCGCCACGAGCGGGAGGGAACGTGACCCCAAGGTGGTTGCGGTAGCCGGCGAGATCTCGCGCCGTCGCGCGGAGTCGCCGCTGCAGCCGTTCGATCCTCCGGGCGGCGTCCTGCGGACTGGTCCGCACCGCGCGCCAGATGGTGAGATCTTCCCCGGGCTGGGGTCGCACCTCGAGCTCGACGAGGACGACGTGCCCAGCCCGGGTGAGCTCCTCCTCGGTGCGTGTGATGAGATCTCGCCGCGGCGCACGGTCCTGCGAGAAGGGGACATACCATTTGGCGCGTCGTCGCGAGTACCGCCACCCGCACGCTCGGAGGGCCTCGGCTTCGGCCCCGTCGACGCGGACGCCGGCCAGCGTGGTGCCATCGGCGCCGCGGTGGATGATCCGCAACGAGCTCATGGCTCGTCCCGGAAGATCGCGATCGCGTTCCTGATGACCAGTCGGAGGAGGAACCAGAGCCCGACCAGCAGGCCGAGCTCGAGCAGGGCGTGCCAGACGCGGCCGCCGAGGATGAGCGCCGCGGCGATCGCGACTGCTGCGACGAGAACGAACACGGCGCCGGATGCCGCCCGGCTGGCGCGCTGTGAGATCTCCGCGGAGACATGGCGACGGGGGTAGGGAGCGATAGCCATGCTCAGCCTCCGATGCGTTGCGTCGGCTCCACAGCTGCACCGCGTCGCCAATGCGGTGTGAAGTCGCACAGGCCGGAGTACTCGACGACGCCCGGGTGGTCATCGCTGGCGACCAACGGCCAGGTGCGCAGCCGTGACTGGATTGCGGCCCCGAGCCGGTCGAGGAACTTGCGGGCGAACGAGTCCGCCCAGTTCGGACTGTCGGCGCTGTTGTCGATGAGGAAGAGCCGGCATCGCTCCACTTGGAGTGCCTGCTCCTCTGTGATGGTGAACGTCTCCCGCTGCTCGGGCTGCCAGATCAGATCGAAGACTGGCTGCCAGGTGTACAGCGGGGTGGGGTGATGGGTGCTGGCCGCTGCGTTCGCGGCCGCGTAGTTCTCCGAGCGCAGCTGCCGGCCGATCCGATCTGCGGCCCTGACGATCTCCGCCGCGTCGCGGTCGACGGTGGAGTTGCCGATGACGGCGGCGCTCACGATGAGGTCGATGGTGTCTTTGGTGACGATCTGGACGCGCACGAGAAACCTCCCTGCATTTAGCTGACTTGACAGCATCGAATATAGGGCACACATAGCAGATAGTCAACTGGTCAACCTCGTCGTCGACCGAAGCGTGCGGATCGGTAGGCCAGTGGACGCCTTCAGCCGGCCGCAGTGCGCAGCAGAGCGGCGCCCGGGCATGAGGGAGCGGGCTGGCTCTTACCGCCGGTTGCTCGTGGGTGGGCCGGTGTACCGCACGTACTCAGACCAGGTGCACTCCACGGCGAGGCGCATCGCGTCTTCCGGAAAGTACCCGATGAGCTGCCGCTGCTCAGGATCCTGCGACCAGGTCACCGAACGCAGCAGACGTCGCCCTTTGACTTCGACATGCCGGATGATCGCGATGCGCTTGCTCTGGTCGAACACGTACCAGATGCCCGGCTCTGGCGATCTCTGCAGCTGCGACATCGGAGTCCAGTGCTGCACCACCCCGTGACCATACGCAAGGGTGCCGACAACCACACGGTTGCACAGACGAGCCCGGTCGAGTGTCCGCTCTAGGTGGCCATCAACGTCGGCGGCGCACCAGTCTGCTTCTGTTCCTAGGTGTCATCCCGAGGGCTGCTACTGATAGCGGCCGCCGTGCTGGTCAAACAGGGCGCGCACGTCGGCCTCGGTGCCGCCGGTCTTCGCCAGGGAGATCATCGCGTCCTGCGCTGTCGGGCTCGCGAGGTTCAGCTGGACGAGGACGTCGGAGCCCTTCTTTTCGTCGATGATCGCGAGAACGCGGCCGAGGCGGGTGGCGTTCTGCTTCGTGTACTCGGCGAGAGCGCCCCACTTCGGGATTGTGTCGCTGCGGGAAGGATCGTGTGGGTCGATGATGTCTATGAGCACTTCGCCGTCGCGTTCGGTGAAGACCAGGAAGTCGGGATGCAGCAGGCGCTGCTCCCCGAGCGGGCCGTACGCGATCGCGATGGACTGGGTGCCGCTCGACGGGTTCCGATACCAGGCGAGCGTGGTGTGGCGCTTCGTCTCCGTCTCGAGCACGGCGCGTTCCCACGTGTTGCCGTCGTGCGGGAACTGTCCGTCAGTGTCCGCGAGCAGGTGGCGCGGCCAGCGGTGCTCGGCGTCCTTCACTACCGTGTCCGAGGGTGCCTCGACGGGGATCTCGACGGAACGCTTCGACTCGGCGAACGCGGCGTAGAAGTCGGTCTCTGCGGTCCCGCCGATCTGCGACAGGGCGGCGGCGTGCTGCTTCCGCCATTGATCCAGCAGCGTCTGGCTGGCGTCCTCGACAGCTTTCACTGTGTCGGGCTGCTGTGCGACAGCTGCGACGATGAGGCGTGCGGCGTCTCCGTCCCGGTCGCCTTCGGGCTGGGCCATGTACAGGCGGTCCCAGAGCCACTTCGCTGAGTTGTCCGGGAGGCGGCGGGCGGCGATGTTGAACAGGTCGGCGACGTTACGGGTGGCGATCTTCGCGCTTTCGGCCTGCGTGCCAGTCTGCTCGCCGGTGAGCCAGTCGATCGCGAGGGTCTGATAGTCGACCTCCTCGTAGGCGGTCACCTTATCGTCGACGAACTGCTGGTTGGCTTTGATGTGCTGCAGCAGGGTGTCGACTGCCCGGTCTTGAGCGATCCGCGGTGCGTCTTGGAGGATGCCGGTCTTCGCGAGCACCATCGCCGCGGTCAATACGCGGGATGTCGCCGGCCGCGCGGTCCGTGAGGGCCGCGACCAGCTGGGGAAGTCCCTGAACGCGGTCCACACAGCATCCAGCACGGCGGCGTTGCGGGTGACTGGCACCGGGTTCACCACGACGGGCGTTGCGACCTCGGTGTCGCCGGTGCGCAGGCGCATCGCGACCCGCTCGACGGACTCCTGATCGAAGTGCGGAAGATAGGTCCACACGGCGTTCAGGTTGTCGTCGCCGGCGACCCGCTTCGCGAGTGGGGTGCGGACGATGCGGCCGACGAGCTGGGTGATGGTCACGTCGTCGCTGGTGCCGCGGAGGGAGACCAGCACCTCGGCGCGGGGGCAATCCCACCCGGTCGTGAGCGCGTCCTTGAACAGCACCACCTTCACTCCGCCGGTCTCCTGGATCCGGGGTGGGTCGACGTAGCGCACGTCGTGGCTTCCGAAGGTGACCGCGGATCCGCCCTCGAGCGCGTTGGCGAAGTTGTCGATTGTGAGGGTTGAGTCGGCTTGCAGGATGTCCTGGATGAAGCCGGCCACGATGGTCTCATTCGGTTTTGCGGTCAGCTGTACGAGAAGCACCGGCTCCACGAGCGCATCGCCCGGATTCTGGTCCACCCAAGACGCCCATCGCTGCTCCTGGCGGGCGCGCTGGATCGCCGCCTCCCGAACGAGGGTCGAGTCTGATGCGATCTCCTCGGTCGGATGCGCGAGGACGAGCTGGTCCTTCACGAGCCCGGACTCGCGTACCGCCGCAACCTCTACGTCGACCGCCTCACGGTACGCCCGATGCGCTGCGATGTTCTTTTCGAAGCGCTCCGGAGTGGCGGAGACACCGACGACGATCGGCACCGGATTGCTCATCTTGCCGCCGCCCCGGGTCAGCTGCCCGAGGATCGTGTCGCCGCTCGCACTGGATCCGCCGCCAGTGCCCTGGTGCGCTTCGTCGACGAACATGACCACGCGGCTGCCGAACCGGTCGACCGTGTTGCTCAGGGTCTCCCACAGGGTGAAGGTGCGCCCATCCTTTGAGGTGTAGTTGGTCGCGCTGCTGCCGAGCTTCTGGGTGTTCAGAAAGTACACCCGGCCCGGTGTCAGTGTTTCCACGTCGTACTGCTTCGAGGAGTCGATGATGTGCAACCGGGGACGCAGCTTCTCGCTCGCGCGTTCGAACTTGTCACGAGTCTGCTCGTTCAGCTTCGGGTAGAGCGATACCCACAGGATGACCGGTTCCTCGCCGGGTATCACCGTGTCACCGAAAATCAGATCCTCGATGGCGGCCGCGGCGATGATCGTCTTGCCGGCACCGGTCGGTGCCGCGAGGCTCACAGCCGACGACTTACCCTTCGACGCGAGCCCGGCGCCCACTTCGATACCGCTGACGATCTCGCCGGCGGCCTGCGCCTGGTAGCCCCGGAGCTGGTACTCCATCAGCGCCCTCCCACGTTGATCTCGAAGTTGCTGAGATAGTTCTCGTACAGCCGGAACGACGACACCTCGGGGCGCATCGCTCGCACGATCGGGCCGTACGTGGTCTCCGAGTCCGAGACGACGTAGACGGTCTCGATCTCCGGCCGGCTGTTCACGAGCTCGACGAACGGTGCCCACTCGGCGACGCTGAACAGCACCGCATAGTTCGCGCCCTCGGGCGCCGCGAATGCCTCGGCATGCTCAGCGATCACCGGGCCGCGCCCGCCCGCCTTCACCCACAGCAGCGTCGCGATCTGCCGGAATGCATCGTCGGCAGCGATGTCATCGCGGTCGAGGTAGTCGAGCTTCAAAAAGGTCACGTTCTCGTCGTACCCAATCGCACCCGGAATGCCCGACGCGATCTTCTTGCCGTCCGCGTCCATCACCGGGTCAGTGAGCTTCGAGCCGTCGCGCCGTGTGCCAGTGACAACCGTCTGGATTCGCGGCAGCGTGACCTTCTCGAAAACACCTTCCGCCTCCCACTCGGGATCTCCCGCTGCATGGCCAGCTTTGGTGAGGGCCGTCGCCGCCTTCTGCCCTACCTCGTTATTTGTCACGACAATCGACTGCCTGTGGCCGCCATCGGTCGCGTTGAGCTGCAGAACGGCGTGCGCAGTCGTCCCGGTGCCTGCGAAGAAGTCGAGAACTACGGCACTGGGCTGACCGCCTGTCGCGATGTTCACCCACCGCGCGATGACGTCGACGTCTTTCGGGAAGGGGAAGTCGTTGGTTCCGAGGATCGCAGCTAGTGACCTCGTAGCCTTCGATCGGTCCTGAGTGAACACGGGGGCAACAGACTGCTGGCTGCCGGCTTCCAGGAAGCGCTTCTGGCGCGCGGAACCGGTGCTGTCAGGGGCAAAGACGACGATGCCGTCTTCAATCGCTTGCATCATCCGCTCGCGCGACCAGATCCACCCGTTCGGATGCATCTTCACGGGCTTGCCGTCGACCGGGTGCGGAATGTCGTACTGAAGGTTCGGGCGGGGAAAGGGGTTTCGCAGATCGCCCGTGCTGTAGACCTTGCCGGCGTGCTTCGGATGGCCATCAACTTGGTCGTACATGTTGAGGCCGCGCTCGGCACGGGCCGGGTGGTCAGCCGGAAGGGCTCTGCGCCAGTTTCGGAGCAACGCGGTGGCAGCTGCAGCGTCATGACCGGACTCCTCCCACGCATCGAGCCCAGCCTGCAGTAGTTCGTCGTACCCGGGACGTGACTCCTTCCAGGCATTACCGGTAGAGAGAAGCGCCTTGTCCTTCGCGAAAAAGAGCATGTAGTCGTGCGTGTCGGCGATGAACTTCACGTTGTTCTTGCGGCCGCCCTGCCACACAACGTTGCCGAGGAAGTTCTGCTCACCGAATACTTCGTCCAGGAGCACCCGAAGGCGGTGGTGCTCGTTGTCGTCGATGGCGACGATGATGACGCCGGTCGGAGCGAGGAGGTGTCGCGCGAGCTCGAGGCGCTTCTGCATGAAGCTCAGCCACTTGGAATGGCGGTATGCGTCCGCGTCGCCGACGTAGCGGTCGTTGTAGATCCAGTCGCCGGCGCCGGTGTTGTAGGGCGGGTCGATGTAGATCAGATCGACCTTGCCCTCGTGCGTGTATCGGAGCGTCTCGAGCGTGTCCCGCGTCAAGTAGTTGGCAGGGATTCTTCGATTTCGAAGTTGGGGATGGTCGGGTCGGCCAGGCCCATGTGCACCTCTATCGGCCGGTTCCAAGCGATCGCCTCATGAGGGCGGGTCTCGTTGTACTCGATGCGGTAGTCCTCGGCGCGTTCGACGAGGGTGAGCGCGTCGGGGATGTCGTCGAGGAACAGCCGTTCGTACTTCAGCGTCCCGAAGCCGCGTTCGCGTGATCCGTTCTGCCCCGGTGACTTCACCCTGGTGCGGACGTGTCGCAGTTCGGGGTGGCGCATGATGAACAGCTCGAAGTTCATCGATCGGAATGGACCGCCGTTGTCTGTGACGATCGTGACGACCGGCAGCAGCTCGCCGGTCTCGTCGTCGACCTGACATTGGTCGACGAGGGGGTGGCCGAACAGGGTCACGTAGTCGACGAGGGCGAGTTCGATCGCGGCGATCGCGTCGTGCTGGTTCGCGGTCGGCGAGGTGTGAAACGGGTGCTCGAGCTTCGAGTACCAGTCCCGGCAGCCGGCGATCCTCCAGATCCCACCCTGGGTGGTCTCGAACTCGCTGAAGTCCAACTGCCATACCTGGTTCGGGCCGGTCGGGTTTCGTGCGAACGCGGCCTTGCGGTTCTTCGCGAGTTCTCGACGCTGCTTCTGGTACTCCGATGGCAGGATCAGCCCGTCATCGCGCAGCAGCCGCAGCACGGTCGCCTGGGACACCTTGTGTCCGTCATGGCGGGTCATCGCCCAGATCTTCCGGTGGCCCCACTCCGGCTTCTTCAACGCATGCGCGACCACCAGCGGCCGGGCCGCGTCTCGCGCCGGCTGCGGCCACGGGCCCTTCGGCGGCCGGTCAGTCTTCGCCTTGGCCTGCCAGCGCCGCCAGGTGCGTTCGGGCATGTCGATCAGCTGACAGAACCTCGCGGTCGACATGCCCGCCTCGGTGCGGATCACCTCGAGGTCCTCGAAGGGCCCAGGCGGCCCTCGGCGCTCTTCTTCCAGACCCGGATCTCGACCGCGGCCTCACCCAGCGCCTGGGTGAGCTCGGCGACCTCGTCCTCGAGCTGCTGCTCGCGGGTCGAGGGCTTGGACTTACCCGCCTCGATGCCGGCTCTGCCGCCCTCGAGGAACTGGCGCTTCCAGTTCCCGATGGCCTGCTCCGAGACCTTCTCACGGCGGCCCGCTTCAGCGATCGTGATCTCGCCCTGCAACACGGACAACACGATGCGGAGCTTCTTCTCCACGGGGATCGTCGGTGGACGACTCATGACATTCAGACCTCTCAGCTGGGGCGTTACATCAGCAACTAACTACCCCTGCCAAACATTCTGACGCGCGACATCGTCGTCGACCTGACATTGGTCGACGAGGGGGTGGCCGAACAGGGTCACGTAGTCGACGAGGGCGAGTTCGATCGCGGCGATCGCGTCGTGCTGGTTCGCGGTCGGCGAGGTGTGAAACGGGTGCTCGAGCTTCGAGTACCAGTCCCGGCAGCCGGCGATCCTCCAGATCCCACCCTGGGTGGTCTCGAACTCGCTGAAGTCCAACTGCCATACCTGGTTCGGGCCGGTCGGGTTTCGTGCGAACGCGGCCTTGCGGTTCTTCGCGAGTTCTCGACGCTGCTTCTGGTACTCCGATGGCAGGATCAGCCCGTCATCGCGCAGCAGCCGCAGCACGGTCGCCTGGGACACCTTGTGTCCGTCATGGCGGGTCATCGCCCAGATCTTCCGGTGGCCCCACTCCGGCTTCTTCAACGCATGCGCGACCACCAGCGGCCGGGCCGCGTCTCGCGCCGGCTGCGGCCACGGGCCCTTCGGCGGCCGGTCAGTCTTCGCCTTGGCCTGCCAGCGCCGCCAGGTGCGTTCGGGCATGTCGATCAGCTGACAGAACCTCGCGGTCGACATGCCCGCCTCGGTGCGGATCACCTCGAGGTCCTCGAAGGGCCCAGGCGGCCCTCGGCGCTCTTCTTCCAGACCCGGATCTCGACCGCGGCCTCACCCAGCGCCTGGGTGAGCTCGGCGACCTCGTCCTCGAGCTGCTGCTCGCGGGTCGAGGGCTTGGACTTACCCGCCTCGATGCCGGCTCTGCCGCCCTCGAGGAACTGGCGCTTCCAGTTCCCGATGGCCTGCTCCGAGACCTTCTCACGGCGGCCCGCTTCAGCGATCGTGATCTCGCCCTGCAACACGGACAACACGATGCGGAGCTTCTTCTCCACGGGGATCGTCGGTGGACGACTCATGACATTCAGACCTCTCAGCTGGGGCGTTACATCAGCAACTAACTACCCCTGCCAAACATTCTGACGCGCGACAAGCGCGTGGAAGTTCTCACCCTCGATGACGAGGTGGTGCGGCTTGTCGCCGCCGCGCTCTATCGACCCGAGCGGCGTAAAGCCTGGGTAGACGGGCTCGTCGAAGACACGCGCGACCACGAGGTCGCCTGTCGGCACTTCGCGCGTTTCGCCGTCGTGGTGCAGTTGCGCGACTCCGCCGACGACCCTCTTCACCTCCCAGTAGCGCGGGTCCGAACCGTCGCGTAGCTGGGCGCGGACGCCGCGTCGCACGCGGGCCTTCGGGATGCGGATGCCTTCGGGAAGGTGCTCCTCGAAGTTCAAGCCCCACTTCTTCTTGCCGGTGATCTGGGTGATCTCGGCGGCGATGCGGTCGCGCAGGGCCTGGTCGGCTACCTGATCCAGCAGCACGTCTATGCGTCGCCGTTCGTCGGTCATCGGGGCAGCTCCTCAGCCTGGAGCGTCAGTCCCGGACGCTCACTCGTCATCACGCCACCGGGCGCTTATGCCGGGCGTGTCTGTCTGCAATGGGCCGCGGACAGAGAGGGCACCCGGCCGTGGATCGTCAAGTGTCAAGTCAACTAATCCAGGAGGGCCGGATGTCCAGCGCTCCACTGACCGGGTGCCGTCTCAGATCTTAGCGGTCGCCCCCGTCGCCGGGGAGTGACGCGTGCGGCGCGGCCGCGCATGCGCGCAGCCATGCCGCGACGCGCGCTTCGTCCCATTCCGTGATCTCGCTGGTGTGCAGTTGCGCGATCAGCTCGTCGACGAGCCGGTTCCGCGCTGCGAGGCCCAGAGGTGCTATTCCGGCGAGGGGGAGGCGTTGGCGCCACCAGGTGGAGGACTCTGCTGGGTTCCCGCCGGCGTCCGAGCCGCAGTTGGGGCACAGACCGAGGGAGTCGGTGGTCTTCCGCCGGTGCCAGACGACAACGGCCCCGCACCAGGCGCATTGGTGGACGAACTGCTCGCCCCGTCTCATGGCCTCGGTGGGAGCGAGCTCGAGGCCGACGTCGGCGAGTTCGAACAGCGGCTCGTCGGCGGTCATGACTTCGCTCGCTTCCGGGCGCCGACGCTCAGGGATCTCGCCGTGGCGATCCGTGGCCGGCCGATGACCTCGTAGTCGTGACTCTGCTCCCAGCGGTCGGCAGCGTCACGGCTCGTGAAGGGCACGGCCACGACCTCGCCGGAGGTGAACTCCACTAGGAGCACGACGCGCTCGTCATTCATTGGGGACCTCCTCGAGGTGTGCGCGGAGGTGGAGGCGGTCGCGGATCTCGTCGACGATCTCCTCGCTGCCGCCGCCGAGGATCTCGTCGACGACCTCGAGGTGGATGTGTCCGGTTAGCCCGAGCTCGCGCAGCGCTGCGCAGACGGATGCCGCCTCGGCGGGGTCACCGAGATCCAGGACGACCCGTCGACGTCGCGGCGAGAGGTGGGTGACCAGGCTCATGCTGCGACCCGCTTCCGCAGTGTCCGCTCGAAGACGGTCTGGATGTCGCCGCGGTGATGCCGCTCCGCGGCTTTGACGATGGCCGGCACGGTGCGGCCGACTATGGCGGCGGCCTGGTGGGGGGATTCGCCGAGCTCGAGCAGGAAGGCGATGTCGTCGAGGTACTCGGTGGCCGTGTATCGGGCGTCACGCGCCTTCGCCACTCCCTCCGGCACCTCGGTGGGGTCGTCGATGTCGTCCCAGGCGAGCGGGCCGACCCACCGGTAGTGCTTGGCGATCTTCTTGGCTCGCTCGGCGCGTACCCCGTCCTGCGGCTTGTCCCACTGCTGGATGAAGAGGGCGGTGACCTTATTGCGGGTGCCGGTGGTGATGCGGTTCCTTCGGCCGTGCAGCAGGGTCCAGAAGTTCCCGACGCCCATCCCCAGCGCCTCGGCGAGGGCGGTCTCCTGCCATCCGATGGCGACGAGTGCGCGCAGCCGGCGGACGGTGCCTGTGGGGTCGATGAGAGCGGCCTCGATGCTGTCGGCGGTGAGGGCGAGGAGCGCGTCGGCGTACGTCTTGCGGATCTCCTCCACGGGGGCACGCTGATCGGTTCCGCGCGGCCCGTAGATGAGGTCCATCATCGGGCCGTGCCCGACGCCTGCTGCCCGGCCGATGCGTTCGTAGCCGAGGCCGAGTTCGTGCAGCTGCTGGACGTGTGCGCGGACGGGGGCCGCGGGTACGAGGCGGGGGCCGATCTGGTCGTCTCGTCCGTAGGCGCGCAGCCTGTTCCGTCGTCGCTGACGTTCCATTGCTCGCTCGTGGACGCACGTGCTGCAGCGGCATCCGTGCCGGGTCCAGCATGTGTCGACGTCGTGAGGATGATCGGGTGGGCACTGGTTCCGGATGCCGTTGGCGCGGGTGGGGCGGGCGGTGTGGTTGCCGGCGCGGTACTCCCGCAGGTAGTGCATGCGGCACAGCCCGCGAGCGGTCACCGGCCGGGAGCACTGCTCTCCGGGTGCCTGGCAGGTGCGATTGGTGGTCAAGGTCGTTCACCTCCTAGACGGGGGCGGCTGCCGCCGCCCCCGTGGGATTCAGAGGAGCGCGAGCGCGTCCGCGGTGTCGGTGACGAGGGTGGCGCCGCCCTCGCGGATGAGACGGTGGGTGCCGGCGCTGCTCGGGCTCGTGATCGGGCCGGGCACCGCGCCGACACGTCGGCCGAGCAGCGCGGTCTCAGCGGCGAGGAGCAGGGAGCCGCTGCGCCAGCCGGCTTCGACGATCACGGATGCCTGTGACAGGCCGCCGAGGATGCGCGCCCGAGCGGCGAAGCGCCACTTGGTGGGCGCGGCACCGGGGGCCAGTTCGCTGACGATCGCGCCGCCGGCGGCCGCGACCCGGTTGATCAGGTCGTTGTGTCCTGCCGGGTAGGGGCGGTCGACGCCGCCGCCGAGGACGACGATCGGGGTGCCGCCGGCGGCGAGGGTGGCGCGGGTGGCTGCTCCGTCGATCCCATAGGCGGCGCCGGTGGCGATCGCCACGCCCTGCTCGGTGAGCTCGGTGGCGAGCTCACCGGCGACGTGGTCGCCGTACCCGGTGGAGGCCCGCGCTCCGCCGATCGCGATCACTCGAGCGTGGCGCAGCGCGGCCGCGTCGCCGCGCACCCACAGCCCCACGGGACGGCGATCGCCGAGAGCGTCGAGAGCCGCCGGCCAGGCGTCGTCCCCGGGGATGAGGAAGACGGCATCGGCGTGGCTGTCCAGCCAGCGCACGGCGCGCTCGAGCCCGTCGCCCAGGAGGGTGCGGGGTCGGATCTGGTTGACAGCCTCGATCTCGGCGGCGCTCAGCCCGGCGAGATCGCCCGTGACGATCGCCGCGACGACGTCGCGGGCGGGAGTCTCGCTGCCGGTCTGCGCGCGACGTGTGAGCCAGGCGCCCAGGGTCGGGTTGTTGGGCTCGGCCCAGACCGTGAGCGCGAGGCGGGACTCGCGCTCGGTCCAGGCTGCGACCTCACCGGTCGCGGGGAGGGAGAGAGTGGTGGTGCGGGTGGTCATCGGATCCTCCTGGATGATGATTAGCTGACTTGACACCATCTAATATAGATGTCAGGTCGGACATGCGCAACCCCTCAGCCGTCGCAGCGCTCCAGGATGTGGGTGATGGCGAGGCGGTCCTCAGCGAAGAGGGGCAGCTGGTACTTGGAGGCCACGAAGGTGAGTCGGGCCGCATAGGTGCAGAGGTAGTCGGCGTTGGCGGGCAGCCACTGGCTGGGGCGACGAGACTCATCTAAAAGGTCCGGGAACTCTCACGCTTGCCTCACATACTTATGTCCGCGTGAAAGATCGGGTTACCTGGCAGAGTGAGCAAGGAACTAGAAATGGCTACGCGCCGCGATATTACGAAGAAGTATGCCCGCGCCTACCAACGCGCCGACAAGCTCGAGAAGAGTCGTCTGCTGAACGGGCTGGTCGAGACGACCGGGTGGACACGCGACCATGCTCGCCGCGCGATCCGGCAGGCCCTCGCCCGGACAGGTGCGGTAGCCCAGCAGAAACGCACACCTCGCCCGAGGAAGTACTCGTATGACGCGCTTCTCGTGCTCCAGGAAGTATGGCGGCTCTCCGGGGCCCCATCCGGGAAGTATCTCGCTGCCATCATGGACGACACGCTCGCGCGTCTCGTGCAATTTAACGAACTCGGAAAAGTGCAGAAGCGGGTCACCGCCGAGGTTCTTGATGAGGTGTATTCGATGAGCGCGGCAACGATTGATCGCTACTTGAAACCTTACAAAGATGCCCAACTTCCAGTCGCGCTGTCGGGCACGAAACCATCACATATCCTCCGATCTTCGATCCCCGTCAGAACGGCGATGGATGGCACCCCGAACGATCCCGGATTCTATGAGCTCGATACCGTCGCGCATTGCGGCCACACCCTCAAGGGTGAGCATTTGTGGACGCTCACAGCAACGAACCCGAAGTACGGGTGGACGATGCTTCGAACGGTGAGGAACAAGGCGTACGCGAACGTGCATCCTGGATTGGAATGGGTGCGTACACACGCCCCTACACGTGTGACCTCGGTTGATTTTGATAACGGGTCCGAGTTCCTCAACTGGGCAGTGCTCGCTTGGTGTGAAAAGCATCAGCTCGACGTCACGCGGGGCCGCCCGTACCAGAGCAATGACAACGCGCATGTTGAGCAACGTAACGGAGATTGGGTGCGCAAGCATGCATTCCGGTACCGGTATGAAGGTGACTACGAGATGCGGCTCCTGAACGAGTTATGGGGGCTCGTTATGCAGCGCAAGAACCATCTCTTGCCCTGCGTGAAAGCGGTCGGTTGGAAACACACGTCTGCTGGTCGGAAGCAGCGGGTCTACGATGCACCGCAGACCCCGTATGCCAGGCTTCTGGCCGCGCACGTGCTTGATGAGCGAGTCATCCAGAAGCTAGCTGTAGCTCTCCGTGACGTTGTGAACGCGTTGGATGGGTGAGAGACCGTCGATGCCGCCGTGGGCTCTGTGGTGATTGTATTCGTGGAGCCAGTCGGCGTACGCAGCAAATCGCTCGGCTTCTGAACGGTAGGGGCGCGCGTAGGCCCATTCGGCGGCCAGAGTGCGGTTGAAGCGTTCGACCTTCCCGTTGGTCTGCGGGCGGTAGGGGCGGGTGAACTTGTGTTTCACGCCGACGCCGAGTGCGTCGTTGAAGGCGTGGGATCGGTAGCAGGAGCCGTTGTCGGTGATCACGCGCAGCACGGTGATGCCGTGCCCGGTGAAGAATGCTTTGGCGCGCTCCCAGAACGCGGCAGCTGTCTCCTTGCGTTCGTCGCCGAGGATCTCCGAGTACGCGAGTCTTGAGTGGTCGTCTATGGCGTGGTGCAAGTACGCGTAACCCGGTCTGCTCGTCTTCCGGTTGCTCTGTCCGCGCTGGCGGCTCATTACGCGGTGACCGCCGCCGTCGGGGATCCGGCCGAGCTTCTTGACGTCGACATGGACGAGATCGCCGGGGTTCGGGTGTTCGTAGCGGACCGGCTTCGGGCGCCGCACCGGCAGTCCGGTCGCCTTGTCCAACTGCGACAGGTGTGGCATCCGGTAACGACGCAGCACGTTCTCCACCGTCGAGCGGGACAGGTGCAGGTGCCAGGCGATCCGATGCGAGCCCCACCGCCTCGCGAACCTCAACGACACGATCCGTCTCTCCGTCCGTCGCGCCGTTCGCGATGGGGACATCAGCGGACGTGAGGACAGATCGCGCATCCCCGCGGTGCCTGCGGCCCGATACCGGTCTGCCCACTTCTTCGCTGTCGCCGGAGAGCAGCTGAACCTTTCCGCTGCTCTCCGCAACGGCCAACGAGAATCGACAACAAGCTTCGCCAGCCGCAGACGACCGGTTTCGGACAAGGGAGCATTAGCGTGAGTCACGAGGACCTCCGGTGGTCGAAATGAGTGTGGTAACCCACTTCGATATCGGAGGTCCTCCCAATTCACCTCACGCCACGCTGATCACAACCTCCGGGAGAGCTACAGCTAGCGACGGAGCATGAGAAACTGAACCCAGCATTGATTACTCGCCAAATCAACAAGATCCAGCAGCAGCTCATTGAACTTGCTGCGGCGCGCACCCAAGCAGCACGACCCGCAGCGTGACCCCGGTCATCTCATCCGGACATTTTAGGTGAGGCACGCATGAACCTCATCCGGACCTATTGACGTGAGGCAAGACGTGGGGCCGCTGTCTCCCTTGGCGCTGTTGCTGGGGCCGTCGACGGCTTCGAGGTTCGCGGGGTCGTTGGCGAACTGCTCGCGCTTATCGGCGGTCCACAGATCGGCGCCGGCGTGCCAGCTGCCCGAGAGGCTCCAGAGGTGATCGATCTGGACGAGCTCGCTGGTTCCTTGACCTCGCTGGAAGGTGATGTCCTGCCCGGTGTAGGCGTCATGCAGAGTCCCGGTCAGGACCACGCAGTCGTTCGTTCCCGGCTTGAGGCCGACGTCGACGAGGTCTCTGCGGAGGATGTCGTTGCGGGTGTCGCACCCGTTCCGATCGACGTCGGCCCAGCGCTGGCCGTAGGCGTCACGACTGTAGGGGAGAGCCGACTGCGCCTGATCCGCGGCGGGGATCGTCGCGAGCAGCTGCAGCGTCGCGTCGGCATTGATCGTCGTGACGTCGTGCTCCGTGTCGGCGAGACCGGCGCCGAGCAACTCGTCGATCGCGGAATCATCGGCCTGGGTGCTCAACTGCTGCACGGGCGACGACGTCTCTCCGGTCTCCGCGTGCGAGTCGAACGGGGAGCCCGACAGCCAGGTGATGCCGGCGACGACGGCAGCAAGGCTCGCGACGGTGAGCGCAGGCAGCGCGGGGGAGCGTCTTCTGGTCATCGCAGGCCTCCGTCTCCGCCGGCTCGCTGCGGCAGCCGGGTCCATCCGCGGTCGGCGAGATCCGCGATCGCGCGCTTGAGCTCGGGGGCGGGGATGTAGAACGTCGAGGCGTTCTCCAGGCACTCCTGCAGATCGAGGTAGAACTCCTCTTCGGGCCGGTTGCCCCGGGACATGGTCACCACCCCCGGATCCGGTCTTCGACGTATCGCGCGAACGCCGCTCGCTGCGCCCCGGTGAGGGGTCGCGCCGCGTGGGTCAGGGCCTCGATGTGCCGCTCGAGGTGCGCTGCCTGCTTCGCGGCTCTCTTGGAGGCGTCGGCATCGGCCTTGAGCTGGTATGCGGCCCGGTCGGCGACTTGCCAGGCGGTGAGGGTGGGCTCGTCGACGTCGGTGACGTGTCCGGCGATGCGGGGTCGGCGCGGGCCTTTCGAGAAGTAGACGTCGGGCTCGTCGGCGGGCGAGGTGATCGTGATGCGCGCCCCGATCTGGGCGCCGGTCACGAGCGGCGCGGTGTAGTAGCGGGTGCGCTCGCCTTCGAGGTAGGCGTAGCCGAGCTTGCCGTTGCTGGCCAGGGTGCGCCGGCCGATGTAGGTGACGTCGGTCGAGACCGGCTCGGGCGTCTCTGTGGTGCTCATCGTGGTTCCTCTCTGGTCCCTGCAGGTCATAGGTGCGCGAGCGTGCGCGGATCGGACAAGGCGTCGAGCTCGTCGGGGGTCTGGACGAGGGTCGCGAGATCTGCGGCGAGCAACTGCCGGGTGCCGCGACCCGGGCGGGATTGATCGGTGGGGGTGGCGGCCACGGCCCGGGACAGCCCGCCGGCGATCGCGGCCGCGGTCATCCCCGCCGATCTCGCGCCGATCTCGACGAGGACGAGGCGAGGCGCGAGCGCGGCGATGAGGCGTGCGCTGCGGTGGGAGGTGGTGCCGCCCCGTGGCGACGAGGCCTCCCAGAGGAGCAGCCCGCCGTGCTCGAGGATCCCCCGCTGCGCAGCGCGAGCGATGTAGCCGGCCTCCGCCGGCGGACGGTCGATGATCGCGATGATGCGCCCGCCGGCGCGGCGGGCGGCGTCGACTACGGCGAGATCGGTTCCCGTCTCGGCGGGAGTGACGAGGACATCACCACGAGCGGCGAGCCCGGCGGCCAGCGCCGCGCCGGCGGCCCGGCCGGCGACCGTCGCTGTACGGCCGCCGATGAGTGCCGTGCGCGCCTGGGACTGCAGAAGATCCTGAGCGCCGAGCGCAAAGATGCGCCGCGGAGCGATCGAGCCGAGATCCGCGAACGCTGCAGGCCAGTGCTCATGCTCGGGGTGCAGCAGGACGGCGCCGTCTGTGCCGGGTGTCTCGTGCGCGGGCATGACGTCCTCCAATCCAAATTAGCTGACTTGACGGTTACAAATATAGGTTACGCATATGAGCTAGTCAAGATGATCGTCTCCGAGCGAAAGGATGCGCGCTGGGAAGCGGGGGACATACCATCTGGGCATGAGGTTGATCGGGACGGTGCGCAGCGAGCCGGAGGCGGAGCCCACGAGGATCGAGGTCGAGGCTGCGACCTATCCGGCCGCCCTCGAGCAGCTCGAGCAGCGCGTGCCCGCAGGGCATCAGCTCATCGCCATCAGAGTCGATCGAGACGACGACCCCCGGGCCTCTTGATGTGTCGGTCGGCAGAGGAGGGCGGCCGCCGCTGCCCGAACTGCGGCAGCGAGTCTGAGCGCGCCACCCACAACGCCCGACGTCGGCAGAATCGCGCCGCCCGCTCGGCGGTCGTCTCGTGGGCGCGAGCAGAGGGTGTGCCGGACGAGGCGATCTCGCTCCTCGCGAAGGCGCCGCCGTCCGTAGCGAAGCGGTGGGCGCGCGAGGCGGGCGCGCCGGCATCGCTGCTCGAGGATCCCCCGCCGGCATCGGCGGCGCGAGCAATGTCCCCCCGGGAGGTGTCAGACATCTTCTGGGTGGGGCCGGATGTTCTCCCGTCGATCATCGCCACCGCCGCGCAGCAGGGCAGGCATCCCCGCGAGCGTGCCCTCCTGGATGCCGAGGTGGCCGGCCTCGAGTGGGCGGAGGAATCGGGGGTGAACGAGACCATCCGGGTGCGGCTGACGGACGGCGCAGACGCCTACCACAAACCCTTCGACGGGCTGGATGAGGAAGCGAGCGAGGACTACGGGCACGACGGGCCGCTGCAGCCGGTCCATGAGGTCGCAGCGTGGGCGCTGGCTCGCGAGCTCGGCGGGCCGTGGGACGAGCTCGTGCCGCCCTGCGTGCTGCGCGAGATCGACGGCCGGCTCGGCTCGTTGTCGATGGGCGTCCCGGGCAACGTGACGAACCCGCTGCCGGTCGTGCCCGAGGAGCGGATCCTCGCGGCCGGGTTCTTCGACGCCCTCATCGGTCAGCAGGACCGTCACGGCGGGAACCTCCTCGTCGACCAGGACCGGCTCTACCTGATCGACCACGGGTTCGCGTTCGGCCGCACCGGCGACGGGTACAACCTGCAGCTGCTCCAGCAGCGCCGAGTGTTCCACGCGCCGCAGCTCACGGACGGCGAGCGCAGCGCGTTGCATCGGCTCGTGGGGTCGTCGGATCTGTTGGGTGTGGCGCCGTTGCTCCAGGGGGATCGCGCGGACGCGCTGCGCGCGCGGGCGGAGATCATGCTGGCTTCGGGCCGGGTGCTGCCGGGGGGCTGGTTCTAAAATGCAGGGCACGAGTGAGGTGACATCCCGATGATCGAAGTCGAGTTCCGGCGGCCCGCGGCGAGCGGGTACGAGGCGGTCGGTGTGCTGCGTGTCGAGGACGATGGCTCTTATCGGGTCTCGGGGGACATCGGGGTCGACCTTGAGGAAGTGACCATCATGGACCGGTCAGCGCCGGGCGGTCGTCTCGCGCTGGCTGATGATCCGGTGGCCTGGGCGCGGAAGGCGCGGCGGGCGTTCCGCACCGGCTACCTGGTGCCGGTGGTGGTGGCTGATACCTCCCCGGCGGCGAGCGCGCCGATAGTGGAGGGTTGAGCGATGGGTGAGCTGATCGATCCGGCCGATCCGGAGTACGAGTGGAAGGTCGCCGAGCAGTATCAGGCCCTCGTGGACGCGCCCGGGCCGGATGACGACGCTCCTGTGCAGATCACGTCTCGGCAGGCGTTGAAGCTCGCGGCGATCGCCGAGGCCGTGGCCGCGGGGCATGTCGGATTCACCGATGCGCTGCGCGCAGGGGCTTGGTTCCTGCAGTGCGCGAACGCCGAGGCGCCCCACGTGGGGGATCGCATGCGGATGTCGATGTCCGCCGCCGAGGCGTGGGAGCGGGTGGACGCATACCCGTGGCCGCGGTCAGGGAAGCCGCGGGGCTGAGCCGTCGACGACCCGCCTGACGGCGATCGAGTGTGGCTCTGTGTCGGCGTGGGAGTAGCCGGCTGCGGCGAGCGCGACTGCGGGCTCCGGGGTGGAGCCCCTCCCTCCGAGGGGAGGCGGTGTGCGCTTCCCCTGGCCGCTGTGCGGTTGGCGGGCCTGCCCCCTTCTCCTGTCGATTAGCTGACTTGACTACTACTAATATAGGGCATGCCTCCGACATGCGCAAGTCGTCGGCCGCCGCCGCCGTCGCGCCGTAGTCGAGCTGAGCGTCTTGGCGTGTTCTGACTTGCACGGGGGTGGGGCGGCGAGCGCCCCACCCCCGTACAGGTCAACGCTCGAAGGCCCAGCGAGGGAGGTGGCCTGCCTGGACGAACGAGGCGACGATCTCGGAGAGGCCGTGGCCGGGTTCGATCGTGAGCGCCTGGCGGGCGTAGGCGTCGGCGTGGGTGGAGTGCCCGAGCGCCCAGGAGAGCCACGCGATGGTCGCCAGCAGGCCCGCGCGGAGGGGCTGGGGGGCGAGTGCGGTCAGGTGGCGCACGGTGGCGAGAGCGGACTGCAGGCGGCGCGCGTCGGGTCGGGGAGCGTCGCCCCACATGATGCTGGCGAGGTCGGTCGGGTACTCCTCGCCGTGCTCCCATCCGGCCTGCGCCTCGGCGGCCCGCTCGCCGCCGTGCTCGTCGGTGGCCCACTGCACGATGGCGATGTCGCGGAGGGAGGGGCGGCTGAGGGCGAAGATCAGGCTGGCCGCGTCGAACGGGTCGATCTCCTCGGGCCGGGTGGTCGCGGCGACCTCCGCGAGTGCGACCCAGTCGGTTTCGGCGACGTCGGCGAGGCCGAAGTCCTCGAACGCTGCGAGCACGGCCTCGAGGCGGTCCTCGTCGGGGGCGGGGATCTCGGTGCCGCTGTGCTGGTCGCCGGTGGTGGCGCGGCCTGCGGCGAGCGCGGAGTTGATCTCGGTGAGCGGGTGGGGCTGCTCGTCGGTGAGGGCGCTTCCCCAGCCATCGCGGGCGACGTAGAGGGCGTCCTTGATGCCGAAGCCGCACTCGGTGGCTCGGTCGAGGAGGGCGCCGATGATGGGGCGGGTGGTGTGCCCGTCCTGGTCGGTGTAGATGACCACGGCGACGGCCCGGGCGTCGGGGATACGGCAGACGATGCCGGTGATGGTGCTGGCGAGGGCCTGCGGGTCGGTGTCCTCGTTGAGGTCGAAGCGTGCGGCCCCGGCGGTGTGGTTGCCGCGGAAGGGGACGACGACGATGGAGCGGGTCGGGGTGTAGCCGATGAGGGCGGGGATGAGGCCGAGGAAGTCGGCGGCGCTGGTGGCCTGGACGATGGTCGGCTGGGCGGTGGTGGTCATGGGGTCCTCCTCGAACGATGATTAGTTGACTTGACTACTACGAATATAGGGCATGGGTCCGACATTGGCAACCCCCGGGGAGCGAGACGGCGAATCGCCCCGCTCCCCGGGCCCGATTCACCAGATCTCGAAGCCCCCGCTGTGCCGCGCGAAGCGGGCGAACTCGGCCACGTTGGCGACCTCGAACGGGTAGTGCCGCGGGCTCGGTCTGCCCGGTGCCGCTGCAGGCGTTGCACCCGCCACGACCGGTCACGGGGTCGCGAGGCTTGTCGAGGCCGTTCTGCACGCCGATCTCGTCGGTGCGCACCCCGGTGCCCGAGCACAGCCAGCACTCCTCTATCGGGAGCGCGGCGAGGTAGACGCTGCGCTCCGCCTCGTACAGCGCAACGGTGCCGTTGGCGAGGTCTGCGTCGAGCGCGTCGGCCAGGGCGAGCGCGCCAGCGTCGTCGAGGCCGTCGCCGTCGTTGCTGTGCCAGTAGGTGCATCCGGCGGTCAGCGCCGGGTGCGCAGCGGTGAGGTAGTCGGCGAGCGGATGCCAGCCCCACACGCTGTTGCGGAAGTACTGCCCGACCTCGGCGGTCGGGTTCTTCCCGTAGACGTCCATACCCATGTCGATCCCCTTTCATTGGGATTAGTTGACTTGACACCTATGAATATAGGAGGGGGGTCGGACATTGGCGCGGCGGAGTGGTTCGGGCAGGCAGGAGGGGCGGAGCCGGCTCGACTCCGCCCCTCCTGCCTGCCGCGGTATCAGGCGACGGTGGGAGTGAACACGCAGGAGGTCTCGCGCCCGTGGTGCCAGCCGTCGCACTCGATGTGCCCGAGCTTCCGGGCGTCGTTGCGGCAGGCGCGGCGCGCGGCAATCTCGTCGCTGTCGATGCGCGCGGCGTGCAGCGCCTCGATGTGGTCGAGCTTGTCGGCGAAGCCGTCGTGGTCGGGGAGTCCTGCAGCAGCCCACAGTCGCGCGCACAGCCCGAAGCCCTCATGGGAGAGCGGTGCCCGCTCTGCGGCCGCGAGAAGGCCGATCACGACCTCCACGGCGGTGCCCGGGCGGGTGTCCTCCCCGTGGGCGACCCGTTCGAGGATCTCGCGCACGTGGGCGCGGTAGACGATCTCCACGCCCATCCGGGCGGATGCCTCATCGCCGCTCAGCAGGGCGAACGAGTGATAGAGCTTGTCGGCGTCCTCGGGGTGGCGCAGCTGCGCCTGCGCGATCTCGTCCTCGGCCCAGCCGATGCGCTCGAAGATCGACCCGAGCGCATCCTCGATCCCGGCCAGGATCTCGGCCGCTCCAGTGGTGACGTCAGTCATGGTGTCCTCCTAGATATGGGTTAGTTGACTTGACACCTACGAATATAGGAGGGGGGTCGGACATTGGCGCGCGGGCCGACAGTCGGGGCAAGAGAGAGGGGCGGAGCCAAGTCGGCTCCGCCCCTCGGTCAGCGGTGGATCAGGCGCGCTCGGCGTCCCAGTCGTCCACGTCCAGGCCGCTCCAACCGTTCGAGCGGATGGACTCGATCACGTCCTCGGAGGTGATCTCCTCGGAGGCGAGATCGCCCGCGCCGTCGCTGTCGCGAGCGGCGACCGTCTTGTAGACGGTGAGGGAGATCGTGATGTCGAGGCGGACCTCGAAGTCACGCTCACGGGGCACCCCGTTCAGTTCGTCCGCGAGGCGGTCGTACTCGGCGCAGAACCCGGCGTAGTCGGCGATCCGGCCCGCCTTGTCCCAGAAGTCGACGAGGCGGGGGTCGCCGCCGTCCGTGATCTGGTCGAAGCGCAGCCGGTTGTTCTCCGCCTCGAGCTCGGCCACGCGGGCGAGCGCGTCGCGCGCCGTGGCCTCGGCCCGGGCGATCTCGCCGATGGCGACTGTCCGGTTGTCGCGGATGAAGCTGATCTCGCCCAGCTCGGCCGCGGTGTCGGTTCCGGTGGTGGTGATGTCAGTCATGATGTCCTCCCTAGAACGGTGATTAGTTGACTTGACGCGTACAAATATAGGGGCCACCTCCGACATTGGGAGGTGGCCCCTATCCGCCTAGGGAGTGACGGGGATCAGGAGGTCATGGCATCGACCTCCTCGGCCCATGCCTCGGGGTCGGCCTCGGCGCACTTGCGACGGATCTCACCGGCGATCTCGGCCATGTCGGCGGTGTCGTAGACCGTGGCGAGGGCCTCGGCTTCGCGGCGGGTGAAGTGCTCGAAGAAGTCCTCGCCCACCTCGATCCGGCCCAGCAGCTCGGCCAGCTCGCGCAGCTCGGCGCGCAGCCGGTCGAGCACCTCGGCGGGGGAGTGTCCCGGCTCGTAGACCGGCTCCAGGTTCCCCGCGCTCGTGCGCTCGGCCACGATGCGCCCGCCCTGCCATTGCTCGCGGGTGACGCTCGGCTCCTCGCCGGTCCACTCGGTCTCGATCAGCACCGTCGCGGTCGGGTAGCGGTGCGTGAACGCTTCCCCGAACGTGGCGAGTCCCTCGGTCTCGTACTTGTCGTGGTACGCCAGGTGCGCACCCTCATCGTCGAGACCGAAGTCCGAGTCGAATCCGAGCGCCCGCCCGCCCAGATAGACCCGCTCCTCGCGGAGGCTCTCGCCGATCTCCAGGCCGTGCTCGCAGTCCACGCTCGCGTTCCACAGCGCCACCATGCTCTCCAGCGCGGCGACCTCCTCCCGGTTCGGGAAGGTGATCGTCACCGATGTCCACATGCTCATGTCAGGCCCTACCTTTCTTGATTAGTTGACTTGACAGCTACTAATATAGACATAGGTTCCGACATCGGGATCACAGCACCGAAAGAGGCCGAAATGACCGCCCAGACCATCGCTACAGCAGAGGCCGCGCTCGCCGCACTGACCGGCAACGTGACCCACCGACCCACCGACCACGAGATCGCGCTCGCAGAGGCACTGCAGGCGCTCGTGAGCGACCACACCGCCCTGCTGGGCGAGGGGCACTGCGCGAGGGCGTGGGAGGAGGGCGTCGAAGCCGCGCTCTACGCCGTGACATCCCCCGAGCCGGGAGCACCGTTCAGCGTCGGGCCGAACCCCTACGAACCCGCCAGCTAACCCGCCTCGGCGCGCAGCGCCGAACCGACCACAGGAACGGGGGAGAGGATGACCGCCAGCACCCTCCGGCAGCCGATGCCCAGACCCCAGAGCTACGCCGAATACGAACGCGCCCGCCCCCACATGATCGACACCGCAGGCCGCCCCCTCGAACTCGCCTGGTGCCGCCCCTGCAACCGTGAACACTTCACCGTCGAACCCCACGCCGCCGATGTGCCCTGCCCCCGCTGCAAGGCCACCGCAGGGCGCTGCACCCGCCCCTCCGGCCACGAGGCAGACGCCTGGCACAAAGACCGCCTCGACGCCTTCTATGCCCTCTGTGACGCACTCGAATCCGCAGGGCACCCACAGGTAGCCCGCTGGCCGTAGACCCCCCACAGCGGCAGGCAGCCGGCTCCCCAGAACGGGCCACCCCAGCACGCCGCCGGAGGGCGCGCAGCGCCGACCCCACCGAGGCCGGAGGCCCGGCCTGCCGGGCCGACCCGGAGGGGCGCGCAGCGCCCCGGACCCTCCCCGACGGCCGTCGGGGACGGCTTACCGCTGCGCGGCCCGTCCCTGCGATGCCGGCAAGCCGGCCTCACCTCGTGGGACGGCGCCGGTACCCGGCGCCCCGTGCGGGCGAACCGATCCCAGCCTGCCAGCCGGCGCTACTGCGGCAGCGGTTCGAGGAGCTCGGGACCGTTGGCGCGGATCCCGAACGGGCTGACCGCGTCGAACTCGAGGCCGGATGCCTCGGCAACGCCGGCGTGCACGGCCTCGTCGACGAGTGCCTGGTCGCCGATAAGGGACGGGTCGAGCCAATGCAGCCATATGTGCTCGGGGAGGATGACTGGGTTGCGGTCGTGGGTGCCGGCGAGAGTCTGTACGGCATCCGATGTGACGATGGTCGCAGTGAGCACCCAGTCGCCCTTGGGATCGACGACGATGACGGGCACGCCCACCTGGTGCATTTCCTCGAGCAACACGACGGCCGCGCTGGTCTTCCCGGCGCCGCCCTTCTTGGCCAGGATGCCGTTGGAGCTGGTGATGAGCTCGAGGGGAAGGTCCACGCCCTCGGCGACTTACAGGCCGGCGGTCATGGCGTCTCGTCCGGGTCGGGCTTGCGATAACGGATCTCGCGGCCATCCGCGCTGAATGTGATGCCCGGCTCGAGCGGAGGCCGGAGCTCGGGGATGGGCTCGAAGTCGTGGGGCGTGAAGTTGCACTCGAGGGTGCCGGCGTCGATGCGCTGCTCGAGGTAGTGCTGCAGTCGCGCCGCGGCGGTGGGTGAGGCGTCGAGGATGCGGGTGGAGATATCGGCGAGCGGCTCGGTCCCGGACTGCGGCATGAGCCCGAAGATCCCGAAGGTGATCTCCGGGTCGTGGTCCCACAGCTGGATCGAGAGCGTCCCGGATCTGCTGAACGGACTGATGTACCAGGTAGCGACCGTGACCTGGTCGAGGCGGACGGTGGCGGTCGGCTCGGGCGCACGCAGGAACCGCTTCGTGGAGAGGGTGAGGTTGTGGTCGTCGTCGACGGTGACCGCGCCGCCGGCAGCCCAGATCGGATCCGCGCGCTGCATGATCGCGCCAGCGAGGGCGATGAGAGCTCCGAGGGCCGCGGTCGCGGCGATGACGATGCCGGGGGCCAGGAGCGCATCGAGCCACGGTGTGCCGGTGAGAGGGGCGAAGATCGCGCCGGTAGCGGCGAGCGTAGCGAGCATGGCGATGCCCATCACGAGGACCATTCGTTCGATCATGGCTGCTCCTCTCGGCCGACCGCCTCGGCTTCGACGCCGGTGGCGAGGATCCGCAGCGCGTTGGCCTGCTGGGCGGGTGTCATCGTGATCGTGGCGTCGACGACATTGTGGATGCTCAGGCTGTACTCCCCTGCCCTGTCGAGCGCGATCGTGGCCACGGCGAGCAGCTCGTGGTCCTCGGGGAGAGAGATGGGGATTTGTCCGAGCATCGGTCAGGGTCCCTTCTCGGCCGTGGTTTTGCGGACGGTGGTGTGTGACTGCTTCCGCGGCTTGGTGACGGGGATCTTCACCTGGGGGTGGTCGCGAAGATGGTCGAGGGAGGGTCTGGGTGCGTCAGCGAGCCACGCTTGCGTACGGCCCGGGTGGATCTGTCCGCTGGGGATCACGATCCTCCAGTCGCGGACGGCCTCGAGCAGCTCCCCTTTGGCTACCTGGGCGCGGAAGCGATTGCGGAACTCGAGCTGCTCGATGATGATGCCGCCGGCGGCGGTGAGGCGTTCTCCGGAGCGATCGGAGCCGGTACGGGAGATCCGGGGGACGCATACCCCGCGGTCGCGGAGGAGAACGATCGCGAGGGTATGCGGCTTGAGCCACCCCTGCTTGACCCAGGCGGGGTTGACGGGGGCGCCTCGATCGACGATGTCCCAGAGTGATTCCCGGGCGTGGGCAAGCTCTCGTTGCTCCTGAGCGAACATGGATGCCGGCGGGAGAATGCGCTCCTGGATCTCGGGAAGCCGGCGCGCAGGGATGCCGTGGCGCACCCATCGGCGGACGGTGGAGGGTGAGACGCCGAGCTGGGCCGCGGCGCGCGTCGCGTCGACGCGGCCGCGGCGCCCGAACGCCGCATAGCTGTTGGACAGTACCGTGCCGAGTCGGCCTTCATCCCACGGCCGCTCGGGTTCAGTTGGGTGGTCAGCTCGCATCGTCGGGTGCTTCCTCTGAATGCGCTCGAGCCAGGTCGTCGGCGGCTCGCGTGAGCAGCGCGGCGGTGATGTCGGGGTCGATGAGCTCGACGTTCTCGGCCACCTCGCGCAGCGAGAAGACGAGCTCGGCAGGCGTCAGCTGCTGCACCCGCTCAGTAAGTTCGCTCACCTTCTCCGCCCTTTCGCTTGTGGTCATGCAGACGACGGCGCCCACGCCCAGCTGTCGGGGTCGGCGCCGCGTGCGAAGTATGCCTGGCCGATCTCCTCGGCAGAGGCTGACAGCTCCAGGCCCGCGTTGTCGGTGAGCGGGTACCACTGTTGGAAGACGAAGCGGATCGCGTCGAGAGTGGATTCGTCGGCTGACACCACTCGAGGGAGTTCGCCGCTCTCGATGGCGATCGCGAGCTCGGCAATGGCTTCCCGCAGAGGCGTTCGAGGCATGGGGCTTCTCCTAGTCGACGTCGAGCTCGCCCGCGAGGGGCTCTGCCGTGAGTTCGTCCACGGTGGTGCCGAGTCGTGTGGCGAAAGCCTCGAGCTCGACGCTGCGCCAGCGTGTGCGGCCGGTGAAGCGGGTTCGCAGAGCCTGATCGGAGATTCCGGCGAGCTCGGTGAACTCACGGAACGTCCCGGCCTTGCGGATGCGCTGCAGGATCTTCTTGTTGACGTCGGGAGAGACCTGGATGCGCGTGTAGCCGAGCGCCGGCGGCCGGCCGCTCTTTCCGCGCTGCGCACGCGCTGCGCGCAGTGCGATCCACCGGTCGACGTCGTCTTCGTCGAAGCCCGGGGATCGCATCCATTCGGGCGTGGTGGGCTGCGGGAAGTCGGGATCGCTCATCTCGCCGGTGCCGGCGAGATTGTGGATGTACTTCACGCTGACGCCGAGCTTGGCCGCGATATCGCGGTAGCCGATGACGTTGATCTTCTTCGCGGTCACGCTCTCACCTCCTGGGTTACTGATCAGGCAGATCAGCATGGTCTCTACCCATCAAATATAGGATGACCTGACCCCATAAATCAACGTCCTGGGACGCGGAGAGGGCCGCATCCGGTGTGGGGTGCGGCCCTCTCGTGGTGTGATCATGCGAGTCGCGCGGCGAGCTCGTCGATCTTGTCGGGACGGAAGCCCGACCAGTGGTCTTCGTCGGTGATGACGACGGGGGCCTGCAGGTAGCCGAGCGACTTCACGTGCTCGAGCGCCGCGGGGTCTTCGGACAGGTCGAGGATCTCGTAGTCGATGCCCTTGGTACTGGTGGAGACCCGTATCCGAGTGGCGCGAATAGAGCGGGCGAGGAGAAGGCGCACGCCGCGAGCTTCATGTGACAACATCTGGTAGTGGCACACACTTCGTTCCAGCAGTTCTTGAACGTTCTTCGCAATGACGCCGCGCGCAGGCGTGTCGGACTGAATATCACCGACGCAGAGGCCGAGCAGATCGCTGGCGACCCGAACCTAGCTCGCGCGTACTACGACTGGTGGGTGAACGCGCCCCGCCCTGATTCCTCCGTGCCAGCGGGCTGGTACCCAGCGCCACACGCGCGCAACCAGATGCGCTACTGGGATGGGGGGAAATGGCTGGCCAGCTCGTCCCCGACACCGAACGTCGGCGCATCGCCATCGAGCCGCTCCGTAACCGCGCCCTTCACCGAGCAGCATCCCGCGTTCGTTGTCACGATCATCGCGGCGTTCTTGTCGCTGCTGGCGATACTTCCCTGGCCATACGAGTACTACATTTTCCTCAGATGGACGCTCAGCATCACTGCGGTGTTCGTCGGCGTCCATGCCGTCCGCAACAAGCAACAGGGGTGGTTGTTCGCGGCGATCCCCATCTTTCTCCTGTGGGCGCCTGCCGCATTCTTCCCGCTCGACCGGGGCGTATGGAGTGTCCTCAACGTCCTGGCCGCTGGAGTGCTCGTCGCCTCCGGATGGTTCCTCGGTGGGCCCCCCACACCGCGACCAGATGGAAAGCCCCGCTGGGAATGGTGGAAGATCGCTGTCCTCACATTCGGGATCGGGCTGGTCTTGGCGCTCCTCGGGCAACCTGCCATCAACGCCGTGGATTGTGATCTGAGTTACGAGAGAGCGGGCACGTCCTGCTACTGATCTGATCGGCTCGCCTCGCGATCGGCAGCCGCCCGACGGACGCTGGAGATCGCGACCCCACAGTCTCCTGGATTGCCTAACCGGACGTCGCCTTGTCCGACGTCGAACGTCCGGGCGCATCGATACGGCTGGCTCATGACCAGCAAGCATGTCTTCCTCTCACGCCTTCGCGAGGACGCGCCCCACGTCGACGAGTTGCAGAAGGTACTGGAGGCGGCTGAGTTCACGGTCTGGCGCGATACCGCGAATCTCTGGCCGGGCGACAACTTGAAGCGGAAGATCCGTGAGGCGATCCAGGGTATCGCTGGATGTTCCACCTCAACGCCCGGTGGCGAGCCGAGATAAGGAGCGTGCGAGTCGAGCTACTCCCAACACTCGAGCATCTGAATCTCGGCGAAGTACTCCGAGGTGGCATCAGAACGGGGAACTGCGAGGAGGAGATCGGCGACTTGTCTCTCACCAGCATTCATGGACATTGGCAGCGAGCTTTGGATGGTGTCGACGAGGTTGTCGCTGCCGTCCTTAATTAGAGCATCGACGGGAAGAGGGAGACAGTCACGCAGCGCAAGTACTTCCACCCCCCAGCAGACGAGATAGGGATTCTCCGTTGGATTGCAGTTGGCGTTGTCCGCCCACCTGAACGCCAACCCTGACCCCATGTCGAAGTAGCCGGGCGGAACCTCGATGTCGTCAACGGGCTCAACAGGCTCGGTCTCGCCGTCAACGGAGTCACCGCCGCCGCCGACTCCACCGTGCCCGCTGCACGCACCTGAGTTCCCGCCGGAGTTCGACCAAGTGCCATCTGAACATTGAACGCGGTCACCCGTACCGTCTACGCCCATACGCCACAGGTTCGTGCATCCCGTCATAACGATCATGCCGATGAGCGCGACAATAATCGCCGATACGCCTCGGTCCACCTTTCTGCGCATGTTGCCTCCTCCCGCGCAATCTTGTCAGGAATCGTCGCTCCTGACGCGGGCCGACCAACAGCCGCGAAGGTCAGCCACGATGGACGCATAACAAGTGAGTGGTTCTCTCCCGACGTCGAACGTCCGGACGCGTCGATACGGTTGCCTCATGACCAGCAAGCATGTCTTCCTCTCATACCTTCGCGAGGACGCGCCCCACGTCGACGAGTTGCAGAAGGTACTGGAGGCGGCTGAGTTCACGGTCTGGCGCGATACCGCGAATCTCTGGCCGGGCGACAACTGGAAGCAGAAGATCCGCGAAGCCATCCAGGGCGGCACGCTCGTCTTCCTTGCATGCTTTTCGGCCGCCCTCAGCAGCAGGGAGACGTCATATCAGTTCGAGGAGCTGATGATCGCGGCCGATGAGTATCGGCTGCGTCCTCTCGACACCAGCTGGCTGATGACGGTTCGATTCGACGAATGCGAGATCCCCTCGGTCGATCTCGGCGGCGGCAGATTCCTCGATCGCACGATCCACCGGGTTGATCTCTTCGGTGAGCAGAAGACCGCTCAGACCGCACGGTTGGTGACTGCGATCCACCGGGTGATGGGCTCCATGCCCGGAGTTCCGTCGCCCTCGGTAGTAAGCGCGGTCGCGGCCGCCAAGAGGGCCGACACCACCCTCGAGTATCTTCGCGACCTGATCCGCAATCCCACACTCGTGATGGACTTCGACAACTACATGACCGCGTTGCGTCGACCGGCGTTGACCGCTCTCGCGAATCGTGACCGTTTCCCCATACTCGGTGAAGGCGGCAACTTGGACGCGGCGATGGTCAAGATCTGGCTGGCGCGGATGCTGGACTACGAGAGCATCGTGGTCGATCTGCTCGAACCCTTCAAGCTCGTGGGCGCTTACGGTTTGCCGCAACACGCGCCGGAGGTCGCCAAGACGATGCGTGCTTTCGGGCAGGAATCGGTACAGCTCGAGGGACTCAATCTGCACCGCTACGCACACCAATACCCGACCCTCATCCTGACCTACGTTCTCGCCCTGGGCGCGTTCAGCAAGCGCAACTTCACCATGTTCCGAGCGGGCACGGAGGATGCGGTTGTGAGCGCAACCAACGCCCGCGTTCCGTTCATTGCGGTTTCCGGCGTCTCGTCCATTGTCGGGGATTGGAACTGGCTCGGATCAGTGCTCTGCAAACGAGACGAGCACGTGCCGCTCGACGATGAGCTGATAGATGGCCTGGCACGAGGACGGGTCCCTGTCCGATTCACGCCCATCTCCGATCACATCCACACTCTGCTGGCACCACTGTTCGCCGACGACTTCGTCAGTGACGATGAGTACTCGGAGGCTTTCGATCAAGTCGAGGTGCTCCTGGACGCCGTGGCTACAGACGGCAGGCTTCAGAGCCCGGGATTCTGGGGCGGGAGGAAGGGATACGGACGCTACACCTACCGCTACCGCCACGTGGACACCTCGCCCGAGGGGCGCATGCTGGCCGAGGCGGAAGCCGCGGGCGTCGGCTGGACACCGCTCCTTGGCGGCCTGTTCGGAGGAGACAGCGGTCGGGCCATTGCGGCCCTCACCGAGGTGAAGGACATCGCGGGCAGCATTCGCGGCGGCCGTTGGTGAAGGCAGGGAAAGACCTCGCCCGGAGGAACGGAGCGGGGGATCTGTCCGGTCTTCTTGGCCCATAGCGACCTTACGAGGGTGCCGAGTCGGAGAGCTTTCCGCGTGGTGCTGAACGCATCCGGATCGACCCGGATGTCAGATGGAATGGCGGGTCCTCGTCTATGGTGAGTCCCGCAGCATCGGATAAATGCCCCAATCGCCGCCGGCATGGGTGCTCCATCGTGCTGCGGTGACCGCGGTGACGCCGATGAGGTCGGCGACGACGGCGGGTTGCAGGTCGCGGCTCAGGTTTGTCAGCGCGACCAATCGCCCTTGCTGAACGGATATGCCGGCGGGGCGGAGGGCTGCGGAAACACTGCCATTGGCGAGGTGGGCGCCAGGGCGCAGTCCGCGGAAGACCCACTTGTCGTCAACGAGCGGAGACCGCGGCGGGGTCTCGATGACTCGTCGCAGCAGCTCGGCCAGAAGCGGCGGTAACTGGACGGGGTCCGGCCCGAACGCGACTGTGATCTTCTTCTCGTCGAGAGTGACGGCGGTTCGGCGCAGCGTGACGATGCGGGTCACGGGGACACCGAACAGGAGGGTGAGCAGTCCGACCACGCGGGGTCCGAGGCTGATGTCCTCGCGTGTGAGGAGGGTCCGTACCCATTCCCACCGCTGATCGTCAGAGACGGTCGGGCCTCGCTTGACCTGGGTTCGGTAGTCGCTTTTCAGCCGGGTGAGGTGTTGGGTTCGTGCCCATCGCAGGAAGCGCACGAGCTGCTCAGCGGGGTCACCGCGCCCGGCGCAGTACTCGTCGTAGAGCCGTTGCGGGGCGTCCTCGAGCCCGTAGCCGGCGTCGCGGATGACCGCGAGGAAGCTCCGGATCTCGATCAATTCGTGCCGGGCACGCTGGCTGCGGTTCAGCGGGTCGGTGTTCTCGGCCGCGACGGCGAACCTTCGCTTGACGACCCAGGACGCGTACTGCTGGACGATGCCCCGGTCCCGGCTGTCGGGAATCGATCGGAGCAGACCGGTCAGCCACACCTCGAACCGAATCCGAGCGAAATCATCCGTGGGCACCGCGCCTGATTCGACCAGCAATGCGGCGACATAGCTGGTCGCGGCGGTGACCGGCAGCTCGGCGACGGCCCGCAGCGAGACAGGGATCTCTCCCGCAGCCATGCGGCGAAGGATCCGTGCACCGGCGCCGCCAGTGACCCACTCGAGGCGGGAGTTGGGGTTGCTCGGGTTGTTGAGCAAGTACTTCGCCACGGGCAGAAGCTGCGGATGCGGGTGACCGGTCGAGTCGGCGATCAACGCATGCACTTTGTCCGGCAGCGCGCACGGCGCGCACCGCGCCCCATACAGCCTCCGCTCGTCCGTCCCGCACGACTTGCACTGCACGTACTTCTTCGCCCCGGCGCAGCTCGCGCAGACCGCGACCCCGCTGCGGCGATACGGCACCAGCTTCGCCGCGCCGCAGATGCCGCACGCGCGGGGGCGCATGCGGATGGAGTTATAGCAAGCCAGGCAGACCGGCTCGGTCTCGATCAGCGCCGCGACGGAACGGGTCAAGTCGCAGCGGCTGCATGCGGCCTCCGGCTGCCGATAACACCGGCTGCAAAGCGGCCCGTCCGTCCCGTACTTCGCCACCCAGGTCACCTCCCCGCAGGAACGACACGGCCGGTGATTGGTTGGGTCGGCGCGGAAGCAGATGGAGCACTGCACCCGGCCGTTAATGATCCGCCAGCTCGCTTTGGTCTTCCCGCACCTCGAGCACGCCCGCGACCCGTCCGACCTGCATGCCGTGCAGAACCTGCCGCCGTTCCCATCCCGCAAAGGCAGTAGCCGGGCGCGACCGCACCGGGAGCATGCAGGCAAAGACAGGTCGGGGGCGCCGCGGCGAGTCAGCTCGAGAATCATTCGCTGCACAGTCATCGACGCATCGCGCGAACCGCCAACGAGCCGCCCTGGATCGGCGCGGAGATCGTTCAGCAGCATCGTCCGCAGTCGCTTCGTCGGCGCGGAACTCACCGCCGCCCAGATCACCAGAGAACCCGGAACCAGCGGGGCGGCCGCGCGGACTGTCTGAGCGATGCTGACCAGGGCTGCTGCAGGATCGTTGGGACGAGGGGTCACCTATTCGGCCGTGCTGGTCGGGGGGCGATGGATGCGGGCGCGTGGGGGTCGTAGGTCGCCGATCGGGCGGCTGGTCGGTTCCGCGGCGACGGCCTGCTCCTCTACGACACGGACGGTGATCAACTCGGACGGCGTGCATCCGAGAGCTGCGCACACGGCGCCGATCACCTGCATGCTGGCCCGTTCCGGTTTCTGGGTCACCAGTCGGAACACCTGTTCGCGGGAGAGGAACACCCCGTAATTGGCCAGCAGCGGGATGAGCTCCGTCGTCTTGAACATCTGTTGACTTGCCATCAGCTGTCGAAGGTTCCAGGTTGTCTGCACCTGCGTCAAAGTTCTGCCTCCATCTGTCGGAACCGGCGCAACGCGTCGGAGAGAACTCGGTTCTTGAAATCGCCGCTCACGCTCGTATATATCGACGTCGTCGAGGCGTGAAGATGACCCACTTGGTCTTGGACGAACTTGTCGGCGTATCCGTACTCGACCAGATGCGTGACATACGAGTGTCGCAGGCAATGCAACGTCAGCGCCGGGTCCAACCCGGCACCGTCACGCAGCGCGCTGAAGCGGGCGTCGACGTACTTCGCGGACACCCGGGTATTCCGCTCGGTGACCCACATCGCGGCCAGATCTCGACTCCCGAACCGGTCGCGTGCATCCTCCACCCACTGCGTCATTCCCTCGATCCACCACGCCATCTCCGGCACTAGCAGCACCGTCCGCCGACGCGGGTTGCTGCCCCGGCTCGCTTTCGCGAACCGGACATGCAAGGCCGCATACCGACCCCACTTCGGGACCCTTGAGTTGTAATGCAGATCGACCAGATCCAGACCGCGCAGCTCGCCACGGCGCAACCCGAACGCGTACGCGGTCTTGAACATCTGCGCATCCCGCAGCGCTCCGAGCGCACCCTTCCGGCCGCTGCGGACGGCAGCCTCGACCCGAGAATCTGCGTAGTCGAACAACTGCTCCACCTCGTCGAACGTCAATGCCCGACGACGCGGACCACCCTCGTACTCCTGCACGTGCGCAGCCGTGTTCCACGGCAGGCACACCTGTGACGGGGTCTCCCCGAACTGCTGTTCGCAGATCTCCACCCAGTCGTACTCCGGGCTGATCAGATAGTCACAGAACCCGCGGATCCCCCCATGGACCTGCCGGATAGTTGAGCGGCCGCGGCCCCGCTGCCGATACGAATCGGTGAACTCGTCGAGGTCAGAAGCCTGCCACTGCCAGGGATACTTCTCCGTGAACGCCTGGAATCGGTTCACCAACGCGACGCGCGTCTCGATCGTCTGCGTCGCCAGATGGCGGGCCCTCTGCTGCTGCGCCCACGACCCCACCATGGAACGCCACACGGCCTCCTCCACCCGCAGCACACCCATACCGAGGCTGGGCAGCAACGCGGAACGAAGGTCGCTCACCGACAAGAATTGTTGCATCTAATCTATCATCGCATGAAGAAACGCAACCAGATGAAATCCGCATCCGCCAAAGCCGCGGCATTACGCTCGAAGACAGCCGCAGCGTCAACGTCGCTTTCACCGTTCTATGGCCGGATATCACCTTCCGGAGTTGCAAGGAACGCAACAGCCGACGCTTCGTCCAGCGCCCGGTAGGTCGCGTTGCACTGCACGCAGCTGGGCTTGGTGTAGACCGTGATGCTTGCGGGAGTCGTCTCCTGCATCAATTCTGCGGTGGTTGCGGTCATCGGTGGTTCACCTCCTCTCGTGTTGGTCGTGGTGCTGTTGGTGGTCTAGTGGAAGGCGCGGGGATCGCCATCGTTGTCGTGGGGTCCGACACCGTCGAAGCCCAGCCCGGTCAGATAGTCGATGTTCCAGTTCTCGACGTATTTGTCGCTCAGAACGTTTTCGAGGAAGTCGAGAGCGCCCTTGTCCCCGCCTTCCATGTAGGCGTGCTGCAGGCCCTCGTATTCCTCGGGGGTGAGCTTCTGCCCGATGTCGCGCATGCGGGAGTAGTCCTTCGGCCCCTGCATGCCGGAGACCCTCACGCGGACGCCGTTCGCGGTGGGCTTCTGATTAGCGATCGCGCGGCGCACCGCCTGCGCGCGGCCGCGCTTGGTCGTGACCGCCTGGCGCGCTTTCGTGCTGAGCTTCTTCATCACGGTCGCGGAGGGGTTGTGCTGCCCCTTAATCCACCGCTGCACGGTCCGCTGCGAGACGCCGAGCCGGCGCGCAGCCTCCTTCGTGGAGATCGACGTGATCATCCGCTCTGCGCCACCCTCCGCTTTCACAGAGCGGGTGGTGCTGTACAAGGACCGGAGCATCCGGACGACGCCAGGAGCACCCTCCCCGGCGCCGGTGGGGGTCGCTTCCTGGCGGGTGAAGGCCTCGAAGACGGCGTTGCGCTGCTTGGCTGCGCGTTCGGCAGCTGCACGTGCGTCGTCAGCGTCCATCGTCGGCTCCTCTCTCGCTCGTCATCGTCAGAACACCTCGAGGTCCAGGTGGTCCTTGCCGTCGTAGCGGCCCTCACCGGTCAGGAACTGCAGGTGCTCGTTGAGGAACGCGAACCCCTCGGGCTTGTACTGACCGAGCCCTCGGCCGAAGTCGCGAGGCCGCCCGGGCCATGCCTTCTCCGGGTCGATCTCGTTGCTGGTGTAGAGGATCGTGTCCTGCTTGACGGCGACGGGCCAGCGACCCGTCTCGTTGCCGATCTGCACGATCCGGCGGATGATGTTGGCGCGGGAGCGAGCCTGGATCAGGTGGTACCGCTCGGGTGCGAATCCGGGCCGCCCCTTCATGTGCTCGAAGCTCGCCATGCGGCCCAGGCCGCGGGTGTAGGTGGGCTTGACGAGCTCGCGCACTGCCTGGTCGTCGGGGTCCGCGGTGTCCAGTGCCGCGCGGGCTTCGGCGATCCGCTCCGCCCAGCTGTCGAGGATCCGGCCGTGGTTGTCCCACACGTACGCTTCGACGATCTCAAGCTCGTAGCCGAGCTCCTGGGCGATGGTGAGGGTCGCGGTGGTCAGCCAGCTCTTCATGCCGGCGATCTCGCCGTCGCGGTTGAACGGATCGATCGGGTTCGGGTGCAGCCACTCGCGGCGCTCGGGGAGAACGACGCGCCAGTAGCCGGGCGTGGTGCTCTTGAACTCGATCCGGGAGCCTTCGGGCAAGTACCGGGGCTCGCCGATGCCGTAGTGCTGGCCGCTGACGCCGGCGAGGTAGGAGCCGCCGCGGTCGAAGGCGTGCACGTAGGTGTGCTCGAGCTCTTCACCCACCGGCTTGCGCTGCCAGTTGATGTCCGCCTCGAGGGTCGAGATCTCCGCCGGCCCGACCGGTGTGTGCGGGGTGAACCGCTCGAGGCGCTTCTCCTTGCTAGGCGCGAGATCGAGCATGAGGTCGATGCCGGTTACAGCAGCGCTGACCGCGTAGGGCTTGCCGATCATCTCGGCGTATCGCTGCAGGCGGCGCGCGATCGTGGCGCTGTCCGCGTCACCGGCGCACAGCGCGGTGAAGTCGTCCTGCAGCGCGGCCATCAACGCGAACCGTCCCCGCAGCCGGTCGTTGCCGGGCATCCACACGCGGGTCATCGGGTTGAGGGCCACCTGGGCGCCGCCGATCTCGTACCCCTCGGCGATCGCGTCGGTGAGGAACGGGTGGTCGACGGTGAGCTTGTACAGCTCCTCCGTGCGCTCACGGCCTTCGTGTGAGGTCAGCTGGTCGACGGGGAGGCCGAGCTGGCGCGCCGCGGCATCCGTCACGAACAGCTGGCCGTCCTCCGACTTCCAGGCACCCGGGTGCCGGTAGCCGAGTCCGAGGTTGGCGATGACCTTCGCGGCATCGCCAATGTGCCGGATGGGGAACGGGAGCGGCACGCACTGACCGTCCGGGAGCCAGACGCCGTGCTCGTCGAGCACGCCCACGACGCCGCGGAAACCCGGTCCGGGGGCGACCGCTGCGCGCTTGGCGGGGGCGGAGGCCGTCGCGGCCGGTGCCGGCTGGGTCGACGAGCGCTCCGCTGGCTGCGGGTCAGAGGTCAATGGCGACGCGGCGGTCTCGGGGATCTCGAGCAGCGGTTCGGGCGCCGGGGGTGCGTCCTCAGCGGCAGTGTCGTCGAGCAGTGCCCCGAAGTTCACGGGACCGTCGAACAGCGACGGGTCCGGGGAATCGGTGCCGGGATCGGTGTCGTCGTCGCTGCCGTGCTCGCCGAACAGTGCGCTGAGGGGGAGGTCCCACACCTTCATCGGGGGGCCGCCCTGGATCGGGCGGACGGTGTGCTGGGTGCTGCTGTCACGGTTGGTGAACTCGGGTGTGATCCAGAAGTGCGGGGCGCCGGCGAACGAAGAGCCGATCGAGGTGGTGGTGTCGCTGAATCCCATGCCGGCGCCGGCGGCGACCTTCTTGATGACCTCGAACGTGACCATCGGGAACAGGTAGAGCCGTTCAGTCCCGTCGCTGTGCACCTTGATGGTGCCGACCTTCGGGCCACTGGGGACGAGAACGTCGTTGGGCTGCTTGCCGCGGCGGCTCCAGCCGAGCTGCTCGGCGTTGTCTGGCGCTTCGCCATCGGTGAGCGAGATGTGTGCGGCCTGGCTGGCGAGCGCTTCGCGCAGCAGTTCCATCGTGAGCAGTGCGACGTCGCCGCTGCCGGGGTCCTGCAGCCGGATCCCTTCATCGATCCCCGCCTCGGCCCAGGCGTAGAACTCGTTGGCTTCGTCGCGGGTTAGCGCCTTGTTCTCGATGAGCATGCGCAGCATCAGAGCGATCCCGTGGACGGAGACCACGGCCGCGGTGATCATGCGGCCGCGTGCACCGTCGTTGTGTGGGACATCGCGCAGACGTCGCGTCCAGGCGAGGGTGAGGGCGCGCAGGCTGAGAGGCGAGGTGCTGTCGGGGTCGAAGTACTCGGCCTGGATCGTGTCGCGGTGGGCGGCGAGCCACTGCAGCAGCGCAGCGCCGAGGAGTGCCCTCTCCTCGCGGTGGGTCTTCTCCTCGAGCTGCATGAACGTGGCGGTGCTGTCGGGGATCTCGCCCGGGTTCAACGCGATCGTGAACAGGCGCTGGAGTGCGGAGCCGGTGATGCCGATCTGGCCCGTAGCGATGACGGACGCGTTGATGCGGCCCTGCGCGGTCACTCCCCCACGGGCCTTACCGGCGACGTGGCCGCCGCCGTCGAACAGTGCCCGGACCAGGTTCTCGAGGCGCGCCTCAGCCTTCTTCGCGTCGATGTCGACGAAGTCGTCGGCGAGGACGGGCATGTAGTCGGCGGAGCGGACGACCCGCATCAGGCCGATGCCGGACTGAGATCCGCCGGCGGCGGTGGCGGAGAGGATCGTCTTGGGCGAGCCTTCCTGCTGCACGAGGCCAGGCGCGAAGTAGTGCATGACGAGTCGGGCGAGCGTGGACTTTCCGGATCCGGCGGCGCCGTTGAGGTAGCAGACGTGGGGCACGGGCGCGAACGGCGCCCGCCACACCAGGCCCAGCAAGGGACCCATCGCCCGGGCGGGCAGCTTCTCGCGCAGTGGCACGGTGCTTCCCTCCCACGCGGCCCGCAGAGCCTTCGCCTCAGTGGTGGGCTCCGCGACCCGCAGATGCTCGATGCCGCCCACCATGCGTGTCCGCAGCGGCATCGAACCCTGCGCGGTGATCGCTCCGTCTGCGTGGACGAAGTAGCTTCCCGACTCCCCCTCACGCCACCCGGTGGTGGTGTAGACGCGCTCTCGCGCGTACGGGGCGGGGCGGGCGTTGTGCAGGGCGTCCCACGCCAGCTCGCGGCCGCGGCGGGACGTGTTCTCGAGCATCCCGACCCACGGCAGCGCGTCAGCCCACGTCCCCCGCTGCAGCTGCTCGTCATCCCAGGTGACCACCTGGGACTCGATCTTGTTGCTGCCGTTCTCTTCGTAGACCGGGTTCCCCTCCTCATCGCGGACCCAGCGGGAGAACCGGACTGTCATCTCGTGGGTGGCTCGGGTGATCTCCGACTCCTGGCCGTTGTCTTCGAACGCGACCGAGAGGATGTCGCCCCAGCCCTCGATGACGCGGTTGAACCGGCGGCGGGTCCCGTCGCCGTCGCGCTCCCACTTGATCTCGACGGTCTGGCCCTTGCGGACGGTGAACTCGCGGCCGCGGTTGGGGGTGTCGTCGTCGCCGGGGATGAACGTGTTGCCCGTGAACGCGGGCGGGTCGCCGGCCTCAACCTTGCGGTCGTCGCCGAACTGCACACGCCGGTCAGCGGGCTTGAGTCGCTCGGTGATGCTGGTCGGCACGCGGACACCCGTGAGGTCGTAGGCCTCCTGTGCGGTGCGGGCGGCCTGGTCGACGAGGTTCTCCGCCTCTTGCATCACGGTGCGGCTGAGGGGATCCGTGGCACCGGTCGCCGTAACCACTTCGCCGATGTTCGCAGCGACCCGGCGGTAGCGGAGCAGCGCCTCCTTCGCCCACGCGGCGATGTCCTCGTCGTGCTGCGCGGGATCCTCGCCCGAAGCGACCAGCTCCTGGTGGGCGCGGATCTCCGCGCTGCATACGGCGATCGCCTCGATCCCCTTCACCGTGTCAGCGATCAGCTGGAGCAGCACGGCATTGCCGACCGAGATCTCCTCCAGGTCCTCGACACCCAAACCGGCCTCGAAGTGGTCGGTGAGATCGCCCTTGTCGACATCGACCGCCGGCCGGTACAGGGTCACCGTCGCGCCGACCTCGCCGAGCAGGTGGTGCAGCTGCGCGGCCCGCTTGTAGCCGGCGCTATCCCGATCGGCGACCACGTTGACCGTGGCCCCGGTGAACACCTCGGCGAGCTCACGGGGGAACGACCCGGACCCCTGGGCGTTCGTAGTCGCGACCAGGCCGCGGGCGGCAGCGTTGTCGGCGTCCTTCTCCCCCTCGACGATCCAGACGGGCTGGTCGGTGGCGATCGCACGCAGCACGGCGGCGTGCTGGTACAGGACGGGGGTGAATCCGGTCGGCTTCTTCGTGACCCACCGGCCGGCCGCCGAGCGAAACCGCTGACGGAACCGCTTGTGCACGGCGCCGTCGACCACGGCCTGCTCACGGATGACCTCTTCGACCACGGTCCCGGCGGCGTCGGCGTACGGGTAAGTCGTCACCTGTTCCCACTTCGCCCCGGCGAGCTCGTCGACGTCGACGAGGCCGGTGATGCGGCGCGGCACACGGTGCGCGGTCTCGAACTTCGGCTTGCCCTTCGCGGGCCGCGGAGCGTCCTTCTCTGGGAGAGGCGCGTCGAACAGGTCGGTGGCGGACAGACCGATCGCGCTGGCGACGTCGCGGTAGTCGGCGTGGCACGTGAAGCAGTTGAGCAGGACCGCCTCACGGCGCCGGTCGAACTTCACACTCAGCGAGCGGTGAGTATCGCCATGCACCGGGCACAGCGCCATGAACTTGTCGCCCCGGATCGACTCGGGCTTGAACCCGCCGGCGTCGAGAGCGTTCCACACTCGATCGACCGCCGACCCGGCAGCCCCAACAACAGGAGAGTCAGTCAGCGTCATCCGAGCGTTCCCCCCGCTGCGATCGCGGGAGGAGCGTCGACACGACGAAACAGAATCTGATACTGAAAAAGACGAACTTCGGGTATCATGACGTGCAACGGCCTCCTCTCGTGACCTCCACGTGGTAGCCAGATCCCCCGGCAAGGGGCTCTAACTCAAAACTCGGACCTAGCTCGCCAAAGCTCTTTGGTCCGGAACAGACTCTCGAAGATCCTGTGGCCGGCAAGCCACGGGATCTTCGCTTTTATGCGGTGCGCAGCATCGGCAACTCCTGTCGAGACTCCTCGGCTTCTCGGCGCGCTTGAGCCCGCCGCAGTTCTTGCTGGATGTACGCCGGGATCTCGAGTCCATAGAGCTCGGCGAGGCGCAGCTCGACCAGACTCCCCAGCGGGATCCCAAGATCCTCCGCTGCCTGGTTGTAGACGGCGTGGTGCTCGATTGGGACTCGGGACGAAACGGTGATCCGCTTCCCGCGGGGCTGCATCCCCGGCTTCCTCGGCTCATCCATGCGCCATGTTTAGCACACACCTGAAGCAGATTCAGGATTACTTCTCCGCGCGCCTGGCGTGTCGGATCGATCAGATCACTCATGACCGTCATAGGTGCAGGTTCCGACGTTATCCGGACATCGGGCCTCGAAGTTTTTTCAGTCCTCCAGCGCGGTCTCCTTCGGTGTCGGAGCATGCTGGGGTGTTTGGGGGTTAACACGTATATGTGTTGAGTTTCCGGTAACGGTTACGGTTACGGTGCTTCACCGCATGGAAAAACCCAGGTCAGAAGAGTGTTACAAGTTTTGCGAAGCGGTCTCCCGGCGTGGGATGGCTCGGTAACAGCGGCGTGATTCCGGGGGTGGAGGGCGCCGGAAAATCGGTAACACGCCCCTGATCTCGCCCCAGATGGACCCGGTTGGAGGGGTCTGTCTCTGTCAGAGTGGGCGGCGTGGAGGTCGTAAGCGTCGAGGATCTGGTGCCGAGGGCACTTGCCGCGCTGCGCGGATCTCCTGCCGTGGAGCGGCTCGTGGGCGCGATGGTGTTCTCGTTGTGGCGGCCGTTCCCAAAGCCGATCTATCTCTACGGTGATGCGCCGGACAAGGTGATGGCGGCGTTCGCTCTCGCTGAGCTCGGAGGCCGCCCGTGGAGTGAGCTGCGCGCGGATGGGATCCCGTTCGAGATGCGCAAGGGCGAGTGGTTCGTCATCGAGTATCCGATGGTGCTGGAGGATCTGGTCCCTGCGCATCGCCCGACTCTGTTGAAGAGGGAGCTGCGGAAGATCCTGGACGGCCTCGAGCTGAGCGCCGCTATGGGGCGCAGCGGGGAGCTGGCGGAGGGCGTGCCGCCGGCGACGATCATCACCGGCGAACGCAAGATGCTTCCCGACTTCCGGGACCGGGTCTTCTCGATCGAGCTCTCCCCGGACCTCGAGCGAAGCCAGTACAGCGCGATCGTGGCTGGCGAGACCGCACACGCTCGTGTCGAGCTCGGCCGGAGGATCCGGGACTGGATGCGTGGTGCCGGCGCCCCATCGATGGACGACTACCTCGACATGTGGGCGGGGCTGCATCGTGTACCAGAGGCCGACCGGTCATCTGTTGCCGCGTGTCGCTTCGGGTTGCGGCTGCTCGACCAGTTCCTCGACGCCCACCAGCTGCCCTTCGATGCCTGGCCGTGGACTCGGGAGTCGCCGCGGCCGCCGTCGACGAGCGATGCTCCCGAGACCCGCGCTCGCCCTAGCAGCCAGAGCGAACGCTCCGCGACTCGGCGGCCGGCACGGCCGACCGCAACGGCCGTGGAGCGTCGTGCGAAGCCGGCTCGAGTGTCATCGCCAGCGACGTCGGCCGCGGATCCTCACCTGGTCGACGCGCTTGTGAGCTCCGTCCGTCGTGCGATCGACGAAGGGCGTGCGCACGTGTACGACGCGCACGGCTCGTTTTCGGAGGAGAGCTCAAAGAGCGGCCGCCGGGTCGGGATTCTCACCAATGGCCGGCTGCTGCTGCTGTGTGCCCCGGCGCGCGCACTCCTGGCGGCAGATCTCGCCGTCGACGAGCGGCCCTCACTGCCGCAGATCTCGGCTGCCCTCGACCTCGTGGGCCTGGTGGAAAAAGACGAAGCCGGCAAGCTGACTCGTTCCCATGTCCATGAGGGGAAGACGGTGAAGGTCTGGGACGTCGCCGTGGATGAGTTCTGGTCACGGGGCTCCGACGACCCGCGCGCCCGATCGTCGGAGTAGACGTTCGGGTCGGACAGCGACTCAGGCGTCGATCTGCCTGCCGATGAATGCCGCCATTCCGGGCACGGTGAAGGCGACGATCCCGTGCTCGGGCGCGTAGATCAGACCCTTCGCGATCAGCGATGCGCGGGTGGGTCCGAGGCTCTGTGGCTTCTTTCCGAGCCTGGCGGCGATCTCACTCGAGGGGCCGCCGGCGTCGCCGTCGACGGCCATCGCGCGTAGATACTGCTGTTCGGCGGGGGTGGCGCGGTCCCAGCGTGCCCGGAAGAACCCGTTGTCGAGTTGGTTGTTTCCCTGCAGCACGCCGCGTTCCGCGTCAGACTCGGTGATGACGGGGCCGGCGGCGACGTTCCACGTCTCTTGGCCGTACTGCTGCAGGAAGTACGGGTAGCGGCCCGACTTCGCGACGACGAGAGCGACAGCGTCGTCATCCCACTGCGCGTCTTCCTGGGCGGCAGGGATGGTGAGCGCTTCGGCAACGACGTTCTCGTCGATCTGCTGGATCTTCGAGTACTGGAACCGCTCGGCGTAGGACTTCGCTTCCGCGAGGATCCTGGGGAGGCTGGGGAGGCCGGCGAACGCGAACAACGCCGGCCACTCGTCCTGCGCGGCCGCGTGCGCGATCGTGCAGATCGTTGTGAGCTCGTCGACGGTGAGGTCCTGGGCCTCGTCGATGAGGATCGCGAGGCCGACACCCTCCTCCTCGGCGGCTTCGGAAAGGTCGCGGAGGAGCTTCTTGAGATCGGTGTCCAGGATCCCCGTGTCCGCTCCCCCACCTTCGGCGCCGCTGAGGTCGAGACCGAACGTCCAGGTGCCGCTCGTGTCGTAGGAGGCCTTGAAGCTCAGCGCGGTTCGCAGAGCTCGCACGAGGCGCTTGCCGGCGCCAGGCCGCGCGAGTTCAGCGAGAGGCTCGTAGAGCGCCTCGCCGAGCAGTTCGCGCAGCGTCTTGCCGGAGCCGGCTTCGATCTGGGCGACGATCCAGTTGCGCTTGACGGCGTTGCGGCGGAACTCGGACAGCAGCACGGTCTTTCCCACGCCGCGGAGTCCGTAGAGGACGAAAGGCTGATCGGCGCGCCCTCTCTCGGCGCGCTGCAGAGCGGTCGCCCATGCCTTGAGCGCGTCGTCGCGGCCGACGAGTGCTGCCGGCTTCCTGCCGGCGCCAGGCGAGTACGGGTTACGGACGGGATCCACGGCCACCTCGATCTGTAGGGAAATCTAGGGAAGTCTAGCGATTCACTAGATTCCACTAGATATCGGTAGAGGTGGTGGCGTCAGGCACTCCGGATCGACTCGGCGGGGATCCACGCGAACGCACTGTGCGGCGAGGTGGTGACGCGCTCGAGCTCGGCGGCATCGCCCTCCCCCGCGGCGAGGGCGCCGATGGGCTCGTGGGTGATCGCCAGGAGCAGGCCGCCGGCGACGTCGAGCATGTCCGTGAACCCCTCGCGCACGTCGATGGAGTACTCGTCGAGGAACAGGGGGCTGATCGTGAGCTCGTCTGTGTCGAGGGAGACGGTGAGGTCCTCCCGAGCGGCCGCGTGAAACCGGATCTCGCCGGCGCGGTCGTACCCCTCCAGGAGCAGATGCTCCACCGGCGTGATGAGCCGGCCGTCGCGGCGGCCGAGGTAGAACACGTCGCAGGACGGGCTCACGATCACGAGAGGGATGGGGGTCTCCTCGAGCTGCTCGCGCCGCCCACCCCACCAGGTGCGTGAAGGCGTGGCCTTGACGGTGGTGATGACAGCGCCGGCGGCCGTCCACGTGCCCGGTGGCACGACGAGGAGACCGCCGTGCTGCAGGTTGGAGGTCCCGCACGTGGCGTGCACGGCCGTCACCAGGACGCCTCCGGTCGGCTGCGGGTAGACAGAAAGACGAAACGCACCATCACCGAGCTGTCGCCCGCACGCCGCGCAGTCGCCACCAGGGAGCACGGCCCCCTCGAGGATGCTGACGATCTCTTCGCCGAGCTCGCGCGAGACGGCGGTGTCGGGGATGAGCCTCATACGGTCGCGGCGATTCCGGCGATGAGCGCGCCGGCGATCATGTACGGGCCGAAGGGGACGCGGCCGCCGCGGCGCTGGGCGAGGATCACGAGCGTGTGGGGCAGCGCGAGCAGGTAGGCGAGGATCGTCGCGGGGATCAGGAGCGGGAGACCGAACCAGGCCAGCCAGGCGCCGAGCGCGCCGGCGAGCTTGACGTCTCCGAACCCGACTGCGCCGGCGAGCCCGAGGGCGAAGTAGACGCACCAGAGAATGACCCCGCCGGCCACGGCGAGGCCTGCCCGCCCCCAGTCGCCCGTGAACGCCCCCAGGACGGCCAGAGCGGCCCCTACGACGCCGTAGAGCGGGAAGACGATCGCGTTGGGCAGCCGATGTTCACGGAAGTCCCACACGGCCAGCCAGACACCGAACGCGGCGACCGCGGCCGCGAGCATCCACTGCACCGTCCCGACGCCTCCGACCGCTCCCGCGGCCGCGAAGGCGGCGCCGGCGCCCAGCGCGACGGAGATCCTCCCGGCGACCTGGACCCAGGAGGCGGGGAGGATCTCCACAGGTCGGGAGTACTCGGGCGTCGCGGTCATGCTCAGCTCGCGTCTCGCCGCCGGATCGAGGCGATGAGCTCCTGCGTCTCGGGCTCGGCCTCGTAGCCGTCCTCGAAGCTGTCCAGGTGGCTCTCCAGCTGCTTCACGAGCCGCTCGACACCTGTCGGGTCGCCGGCCTGGTGCTCGGCCTTGAGGGCATCACGCCAGAAGATCTCGTTGACCGGGTCGACCATCCGCCCGACTGCGGCCGCGAGACGGGCGTTGGCGCAGTCACCAGCTCGCAGCGACCGGGTCGCGAGTTCGTGCGCAGCATCGCCGACCGCGGCGATGATCTCGTAGCGGATCGGCTCGGCCCAGCCGTAGAACTTCTCCTTGACGCCTTCGAACGGCTGCCCCTTCACCAGACGCAGCGCCTGGGTGAGGTTCGCGGTCGGGGCGGACGCTGGGTCTTCGCCGACGAGATCGAGCCACAGCTGCCAGTCGGTGCGGACCTCCTCGCGCAACCGGTAGCCCTCGGCGCCCACGCGCGGCAGGTACTGCTCGCCAGCGGGAGAGACACCGAGCCAGGACCGGGCGCGCGAGGTGTGGGAGTTGCGTGTCTGCTGTGCGGTGCCGCCGTGCGGGTCCTTCCCCGGCCACAGCGCACCGTGCACCTGAACGGCCGTCGCCCGCGGGTTCAGGGCGAGGAACGCGATCAGCTCGGTCGCGCGCTGCACGACCGACTGGTTCGTCTTCGACGTCGCGGGCGTCTTGGGAGCCGGTCCCTGGGCGCCCACGATCTGCACCGGTCCGAGGATCTGCACGTACGGTGCACCTCGCAGAGGAACGATCGGCCGGACCGGACCGGCCGGCTCCTTCGTCGAGGCCTCGGCCTCGGGCACGTCGGTGGGCGCCTCGGCCGCGACGTCGACATCGGTCTCGTCGACGACCGCCCCGGCGGCCTCCTCGACGGTCTCGTCGACGGCTGCCTCGTCGGCCTCCTCGGCGGTTTCGTCGACGGGCGTCGCGACGACGTCGACGGACTTGGCCGGCAGCAGGGAGTGCAGGATGCTCTTCCACTCGTCGGCGTCGCCGTCCTCCGCGCGGGTGTCTTCGTCGACGTCGCGGAGGGTGGTGTCAGCCGGTGGCAAGTCGTCGAGGGTGACCTCGTCGGCCGGCGCCCACTCGCTGTCGTTGGTGACGACCTGGTCGCTGCTGTTGAGCAGCTGCAGGATGCTGGCGTACTCCTCCGCGTTGACGATCTGCGGGGTGAGGGGCAGCGTGTGCTCGGCCGCGGGGATCTGCAGCTGGGCGGTGTGATCGTCGTCGAGGTGCATGGTCCAGTCGCCGGCGAGCTCACCGGCAGTGATCGCGGCGATCCCGACTCGGGGAAGCCTGGTGACCAGATCCGCGAGCTCAGCCCGAGCCTGCTCATCAGGCATGGCGCCCAGGATGACGATCTCCGGCGTCCACGACTCCGCTTCCAGACCCGCCGATCGTGCCTGCTCGATCGAGTCCACCCCCAGCTCTTCGAGGGCTCGTTCGATCTCCGTGGCCTGCGCGCGCAGGGTGTGCAGCAGCGCGTCGATGTTGTCGACGTGTCGGAACCTGCCGGTGTCCAGCGCCTCCGGGAGCTCCGGCGCGATCCCGACGAGCGTGATGCGCAGATCCTCCGCCCACTGGCTCGTCGCCAGTTCCACGGCGAGCCCGGTGAGAGCGCCGTGGACGGACTCGTCGGAGCCGATCATGTTCAACGCGCCGATGTGCTCGAGGTCTACCATCACGTGGGCGTCGCCGAGGTCCTGGCCGAGCGTGACGAGCGCCGGGTACGGGGCGCTGGGAACCCGCTCGAGCGGGGGCAGCTCTTCGGGGTCGACCGACCAGGCCATCTTGTCGTCGCTGACCTCGACGAACGGCGCCGGCAGCTCGGCCGGGGCATCCAGGTAGAGCGCGATCTCGACGTCGGACAGCCGCAGCGCGTACACGGGCGGCAGCGCGTTCCCGGTCTCCTGAGCCCACGCGGCCAGGTGCCGCAGCGCATGGTCGACGTGATCCATCCCCAGCGGGTTCTCCACTGCGCGCAGCGCGAGCTCCATGTCGCTGGCAGCGCCCTCCGGCATCGAGATGCGCTGACCCGGCTTGCGGTCACGGCGCTGCTTCATGCGCCGCACACCGAGGAACACCAGCAGACCGGCGGCCGCGAGAGACCCGAGACCGCCGGCGGTGCGCACGTTGAAGATCTCGTCGATCCAATCGGTGTCGGCCGCGTCGTCCGCCGCCTGCTCGGCCGCGGGTGCCTGCTCCGCCGGCTCCTGTCCGGTCGTCGCGTCGTCCGCAGCGCCGGGAGCAGTGGTTGCGCCGGGGATCGCGCCGACAGCGCCCCCACCGAGCTCGTCGACGTCGGCCTGCGCCCCCGCGCCTTCGTCGACGAGCGAGGACGCCCCTGCGTCCGCTCCCGTCTCCGAGGTGCCGGCCCCGGGCGCGGTGTCCTCGACGCCACCCGTCTCTGCGGGCGGCGCGACCGGGACGGTGGCCTCCACGGTGACGGGCACGTCGACGACCCACCCGGGGTAGATCAGGTCGGGGTCGGTGAGGTGGCGGCCATCCGGCTGCACATCGTCCTTCGTGGCGTCGAAGATCTCCGGGTATCGGTTACCGTCTCCGAGCTCCTGCTCGGCGATCGCCCACAGGGTGTCACCGGAGACGACGGTCACTTCCTTCTCGACGGTTGTGGTCTCCACCGTGGTCTCCGCCGAGCTCGAGGCGCCGCTGGGCGCATCGGAGGGGAGGGTGAGGACCCAGCCGGCGTTGAGCCAGTTCTCGGGCGTGAGGGACCAGCCGTCCGCCTGCTCGACCCCGTAGTTGAGGTCCGCGATCTCTTTCCACCGCTCCCCCGAGCCGAGGGTCTGCTGCGCGATGCGCCACAGAGAGTCACCGTCTTGCACCGTGTAGGTCGACGCCGCTGGCGCCTCGGCCGCGACGGCCGCGTCCGTGTGGGCTTCGACGGCCGCGGCGGGGGTGATCGTCGAGGACACAGCCGCCACGGCTGCAGTCGGCTCGGCGGCGGATGCGCTGTTGGGGGCGGCGATGGCGGGCGAGACGCCGGCGAACATGACGACCACCGCGGCGATCAGGAACCCGGCGCCCTGCTGCTGCAGCCGAAGCCCGGGCAGCCGCGGTGCCGGCACCCGGCGCAGCTGGGCGGGCAGCTCGACGAGGAACCCGACCACGAAGGTGCCCCACAGGATCCACGCGACGATTGGCAGCAGCGTGCCCATGAAGAACTTGCCGCCGTAGTCCGGGACGGACGTGAGCCGCATGACCTCGTCCCAGCTGGGGATCGGGTTGCCGGCGAACACGATCAGCCCGACCGGGATCCCGACCAGCAGGACCAGCAGGGCGATCAGTGATCCGAGACCTTTGAGGATGCGCATGATTGATCCCTCCTGCTCAGCCGTTGGGGTTGGGGACGGTGACGGATTGCAGCTCGTTGACCTCGAGGTCGACGCTGCTGGATGTGGTGAGGTTGACGGTCCCGTTGGCGCCGCTGAGCGAGGTCCACGTGACGACCCACTGGGACACCGCGGTGACAGTGAACCGGTCGGCCGGGTTGCTGGAGCTCGTGCGCGTGTAGGTGTAGCCGCACGTCGGGCTCGCGGTGATCTCGGTGCGGTACGTGTACGGGGTGCCGGTGCTGCCGCACACCTCGGTGCCGCCGTCGCCCATCTCCCACCGGATCGCGGAGACCTTCGCCGTGGCGGTGATCGTCTGCCCGCCGAGGGTGGCGGTCTCGGTGTAGGGACCCCAGGTGAGCGGCTCGGGGTCATCGACCCACAGCCAGACCGGGATGCCGACGTAGGTGCGGCGGTGGCCCCACTCGGGGTTGACCCGGGGTGCCATGCCGATCGTGACTCCGCGCAGCTGGAACGTCGAGATCAGCTGCGCCGCGGCGTTGCCGGGGGTGAGGACCTGCAGGCCGGGCGGCACCGTGTTCGACCAGAAGTAGGTGTCGTCGATGTCGACGCCGCCTCCGGGGCCGAGAACGCCCGAGGTGCAGACGTAATAGCCCGCGTCCTGGTCGTACTGCGGAGGCCTGGCGGGCCACTCCCCCGGTGCCATCGACACGTAGCACTGCCGGTTGTTCGACCAGTAGGAGATCCCGCTGCCGCAGTTCACGAGGACGTACCACTCGGTGTAGCCGCCGCTCTCGGAGTAGACGAAGATCTCGTCCGGGTCGAACCCCTGCGCGATCGCCTGCGATTCGCTCGTGATCATGTAGCAGCGCGGGGCGCCGGCCGTCCAGCCGTTCGAGTCGGGGCTAGGGGACGGGTCGGAGGGCCGATAGGTCAGCTGCACGTAGCACTGGCCGTCCGCGTTGCACCAGACGCCGTCCGCGGCGGCCGCGGGGGTAGTGGCGACCAGCATGCCCGCGATCAGTGCGCCCGCCGCGAGGAGCGCTGCGAGCGCTCTCCTCAGCACGTCTCCCCCAAGTCGATTCGGTCGTTGACGAGCCAGGTCTTCCGGTCGACGTCGTAGCCGACGTGGTACTCGACCTGGTTGCGGGGGTTGGGGTTCTGCATGGCGGGCTTGCCGTCTGCGGTCGTGATCTTGAGGTCGGTGGTGTCCAGGCAGCCGGGGACGATGACGAGGCCGTTGGGGACGTCCTGCCATTCCTGCCCGTAGGCGCTGAGGGGCTCGAAGGTGATGGCGCCCTCAACGGTCGACTGGCCGTCGATGCTCTCGCCGTCCTCGTTGAGCAGCGGACCTTCGGCGATGCGCGTCGAGTTGGCGACGTAGAGCTGGAGCGCCTTGCCGGTGGCGACGGCGTCGTAGGCGGCCGTGTCGGTGCCGCCGGCCTGGTCGACCTCGGCCTGGATGGTCAGAAGGCGGGTGATGGTCGCCTCGGCCGCGGCGATTGCCTCCGCCTCGTCAGCGGGCGGCTCGAAGGCGGTGGGGGTCGGGGTGGGGGTCTCCGACGTGGACACGGTGGGGCTGCTCACGGGCGGCTGGGTGCCGGTGCAGCCGGCGAGCGTCAGGGCGCCGGCGATCGCGACAGCGGCGGCGATGAGGCTTGCGGGGCGCTTGGTGAGCATGAGAGATCTCCTAGTTCGTGATCAGTTGCGCGGACGAGGTCGCTTGGGCGGGGAGCTGGTTCACGCCGAGGAGGGAGATGAACCGGGTGTCGTAGCTGGACTCGACGGTGACGGTGACGACGTCCCCGGAGACGGTGACGGTACCAGTCAGGCCGGACGCGGCGATGTAGTTCTCTGCGGCGGTGCGCGCGGCGATCGAGTTGATCGCGACGGAGCCGTTGTCCTGGGCGGTGCCGGTGACGGCGTTGACGGCGGAGCGGGACGCGCCGGACGCGACGAGCTGCGCGTGCTCGACTTCGCGGTACTTGCCGCTGCTGTCGACGACGAGGCCGACGACGCCCATCAGGACGACGGCGAGAAGGACGAAGTACGCGGACAGCGACCCCTCTTCGGGGTGCTCGCGCATCCAGTTGCGGAGTCTGTTCATCGACGCTCCCGATAGGGGTCCACGGGCGAGCTCGCGGTGACGGTGATCTCCTTGGTGCCGGGTAGGCCTGGCAGGGAGATATCGGAGAGCTCGACGTTGCAGGTGATGGTGGCGGACACGGTGCCGACGTCGCCGATCGCGGCGTCCATGCGGCTGGTGTCGACGTTCACGGTGAGGGTGCGGCAGTAGATCCCGGAGGACCCGAGGGCCGCGTTGGCGGTGTCGCGCGCGTTGGACTGCGCATCGCTGGTGGTCCGGGCCAGGGAGGCCTCGCGCGCCGCGGCGTTCGCGGCGGACTGGACGGTCTGGTTGGCCAGGGCGATGCGGCCGAACCCGACGACTGCCAAGGCGAACATGAGCACGAGGCCGGCGAGGAGCACGAGCTCGGCGGATGCCGAGCCGCGGTCGCTGCTCCAGTGGATGCGCATCAGTCGACCCACCTTTCGACGGGGGCGACGGCGGTGCGGGTGATGACGCTGTTGAACAGGGTCTCGAAGATCGAGTTGGTGCGGGCGGTGACGGTGACGGTGACCTCGGTGGCGGAGCGGTTGACGGTCACGGTCGTGTCGTGGAGGTTCTTCGCGTTGCTGGCGATGAAGTCTTCCGCGGCCTGCTCCCCCTGTGCGGCGGTGGCGCCGTAGGCGCGGGCTTCGTTGACGGCGACGTTGGCTGCGGCCTGGGTGGCGTTGCCGGCGTCGTAGTAGATCCCGCCGATGATGATCGCGAAGATCATGAGCCCGAACAGCGGGAAGATGATCGTGAACTCCACGTTGGCATCACCTCGCTCCCGATCGCCGCGCAGTCGTGCGGCGATCGGGAGGAGGCGGTGACGGAGTCTGCGGATCATCAGAGTCGCGGCTCAGAACGGGTCGGTGATCTCGGCCAGGCGGTCCGCGAACCAGCCGGACACTACTCCGTAGACGATGCCCGCGATCACGATGACCGCGATGATCGTGAGGACCCAGCCGACCATAGCGTCGCCTTGCTCGCGACGCTCACGGAGGTCGTCGGTGTAGATCCGGAGCATCACGGCCATGCGCGTGAGTGCGGTCATGGTGCCTTCCTTTCTCTTGGTGTTGATGGGCATAGGTGCGATTTTCAGTTGGAATCGGACATTACGTCGAAGTGAGGTTGAACAGGAGCGGCGTGAAGATGATGCCGACCGCGATGAACGCCACGATGAAGCCGGCGAAGGAGCTGAACTGGTCGCTCAGCTTGTTCGCCTGGGTCTGTTCCTCGTTGAGAAGCTTCACTCGCATGCCCTTCCCGGTGGACCTCAGTGTCTCATATATGGAAGAACCGCTCTCGTCCGCTGATCGGGAGATTCGTGCGACCTCGGCGAGCTCGGGAACCCCGGTGGCGTCGGCGAAATTGTTGAGCGCTTCCCAGGAGGGCGTGCCGGCGAATCGTGCCCGGCGGAGCTCTTCTCGGATGCGGACGAACACCCAGCTGTCTCCGATCGTGGCCGCGTTCTCGAGTGCTCGGGTGACGGGGGCGTTGCGCCGGCGCTCGGTCGCGACGAGCTCGAGGTAGATGGCGACACCTCGAGCGAACTCCTGGCGGGCGACGGTGGCCTTCTTCTTGAGGTCACGGTCGGCTCCGGTCCACCCGAGGATGGCAAGTGGGACACCGGCGAGGGCGGCGACGCCGCCGAAGAAGGAAAGGCCGATCATGTTCAGCACGATCCCGGCCAGCGAAGGGGCGATCAGCAGCAGGAGTGCGTCGCGTGCCTTCTGGTACAGGTAGTTGTTCACCGGGGTGCCCACGAGCTCGAGGTCCTTGGTGGGGATCGTGAAGCCGGGGAGGTCGGGCAGGCGGGCGTGCACCCAGGAGCCGACACGGGTTTCCAGGTCGGTGCCGGAGTGGTCCGCGATGGTGCTGGTGGTGCCCATCCGTTCCATGACCGCCGACAGCTTGGACTGGCGGGGAAGCAGGGTCGCGATGATGAGCGCGAGGCCGGCGCCGAGGAGGGCTCCGGGGATGAGGGTGATGTACCACACGGTCAGCTCCTGCCGTTGAGGATGCGGGGCATCGGTCGGGGGCGGATCCACTGTTTGAGGAAGATGATCGCGGTGACGTAGATGGCAACCCAGAACAGCAGCACGATCTGCCCGAACGGCGTCCCGTAGAACGCGAAGAAGGACGATCCGCCCAGCAGCGGCAGCCCGACGAACATGCCGATGACGATGATGGTGATCAGCCGGATGGTCTGTTGCGGCTTGGCGCGGTCGGCCGCGACCTGGCGGCGCGCCTTGACTTCGTCGAAGACGTCATCGGCCAGGTCCTGCAGTGCCTTGGTGAGACCGGGGCCGCGCTCTTTCGCGGCCAGCTGCAGATGAGCGACGATCAGGTCCCCGGTCGCGTCGTTGAGGTCGGTGGCCAGGCCGCGGAGCGCGTCCTCGATCGTCCACCTCGAGGTGAGGCGCGCGGCGAGCCGTTCGATCGCCGGCTGGATCGCGGGCGGCGCGGTGCGCACGGATGCGGGCAGCGCGACCTCGAGGCCGGTGCCGGCGCCGCCGATGATGCCGGCGAGGTTGCGGGTGTAGATCTCCAGCGCCTGGAGCTTGTCGATGTCCTCGGTGTCGGACTTGCTGCCCACCAGCAGCGGCAGGACGATCGCGAGAGCCGGCCCGACCAGGATCGTGATGGGCCACCCCGAGATCAGCCAGAGCACGATCCCGACGACCAGGCCGATCCCCGCGGCTATCAGAACCCGCGGAGTGATGATGTCGCGGCGCCGGCTCCAGGTCCGCTGCAGACGGCCCGGGGGCCGGCCGGCGGGGTCCTCCTGCGAGGGGAAGATCCCGATCAGAATCACGAGCAGGCCCAGCAGCGCGATCCCGACTGTCAGGCCGATCGCTGTCGCGTTCATGCTGCCGTCCCCTCGATGCCGCGGAAGAAGTCGGTGTCGATCCCGGCCTCGGCGAGGATCTCCCGCATCTCGGGTGTCGGCATCGCCTGGAGCACCTGTCGGCGGGAACGGCTGAGACCGAAGATCGTGTTGGCGATCGGGCGATCCTCTTCACCGGGCGTGATCTCGGCGATCTCGGTGACCAGGTGCTGCACGCTGCCGTTGGGCATGCGAACCTGCGCGACCTGGACGATGAAGTCGATATGGCGGCCGATCTGCCGGTAGGCGTACTCCGGGGATGCCCCTCCGACGCCCTTGATAGCGAGGTCGGCCAGACGTTCGATGGTGTCGGTCGCGGACATGGCGTGCACGGTGCTGATCGATCCGACACCGGCCTGCATGGCCTGGAACATCGCATCGACCTCACCGCCTCGGACTTCGCCGACGACGATGCGCTGCGAGTCGAGGCGCAGGCTGGATTCGAGCAGCTGCACGAGCGTGATCTCGCCGGGCTGGCTGCCATCCGCCGCCCGCTCCCCCAGCCCGGGCCGGTACTGCAGCGGGGTGACGATGTGGTGGCGATCGCCCATCCGGTCCAGGTGCAGCTCGCGTTCCTTCTCGATCGTCACGATCTCTTCCATCGGGTCGATCTCGTTGCACAGCGCCCGCACGAGGGTGGTCTTGCCGGCGCCCGGGTTCCCGGCGACCACGATCGAGCGTCCCGCGCGGACGATCGCGCGCAGCAGTTCCGCCATCGGCGGGGTCATGGAACCGAGCTCGAGTAGCTGGTCGAGGCCGATGTCGACGAAGCGGTGGATGCGCATAACGACCTTGGGGCGGGGCGAGATCGGCGGGTGGACGGCCTCGAGGCGGCCGATGCCGCCGGGAAGGTCCATCGACAGGATCGGGTGGGCGCTGGAGAACGGTCGGGCGTCCTCGCCTTGACGCATCGCGATCAGACGGATCTCTTCGATCAGGTCCTGGTCGGTCGGGGTGATCGGCGGCATCAGCACCTTCCGGCCGTCCGCGTACTTCACGTAGACGCGGTCGTTCCCGTAGATGTCGACGTTCTTCACCGTGGGGTCGTCGACGAGCGGCTGGAACCGCCCCAGCCCGTACAGTCCGTCGATCACCGCTCGAGCGAGCCGCTGCTGCATGGCCGCCGACCAGGCGTTGCGGTCGCCGGTCTCCGCGGTCACCGCGTTCATCCTGTCGCGGATCACGTCTAGTGCGTGGCTCTGCGCGATCGCCCGCTGGTCCTGCTCGGTCATCGTGGGGTTGACCGCGACCGAACGATCGAGCAGCTCGGCAACCTCTTTGCGGAGGCTCTGCAGCAGGGTCCAGTCAACCTGCTCGTCGTCGTTTTCGTAGCGGGGAACCTGCGGCGCCGGCGCGGAAGTCGACGACGGTGCGGGCTGCGGCGCCTGGGCGGCGCCTCGGCGGGAGTACTGGGGTCCACCGGCGTCTGCGAGCAGATGCCCGGCGGCCCCGCGCACGGGGGGCGGTGTCCCCGGGATCGCTGCCGGGTCGGGCTGCGTGAGGAACATCGGCAGATCGGTGAGCGATGGCTGCTGCGGTGTGGGCTGTTCAGGATTCGTCATCCGAGAGTCTCCTGTCGAGTGGGGCGCGCGCCGATCAGTTCCTGACGCTTGAGGATGCGGGCGCGGATCAGATCCGCCGCGGTGGTGATCGAGCGCGTGTACGAGTTGCGGGTGAGCTTCCTGCTCGGCTCGGCGCCGGCGTAGTAGACGGCGGCCGATCGCGGGTCGTGGACGATCCCGGCCGAGACGTCGACGTTCGTCAGCTTGACGATGTCGGCCCGCGGCCATGTCTCCAGCGGGGTGTCGACGAGCAGCAGCTCGAGATACTCACGGTGCCCTGCCTGGGCGAGGAGATCCCGCAGCTCGGTCAGCTGCGCTGCGGTGGTGTAGATGTCAGGAAGGGTCGGCCGCAGAAGCACCTGGACGCTGTCGGCGATCTGCAGCAGAGACGATCGCGGGTCGCGTACAGAGACCCGGCCGACGTCGAGGATCACGTCCATGCCGGCACTGTCGAGAGTGCTGAGCGTGGCGCCCAGCTCGCTCCACAACCCGGTCGTCGACTGGGCGGCGACGATGCTGGACAGCCCGAGGATCACGCTGCGGTCGGGTGCGAGCTCGATGCGCTGCTCCATCACTTCCGCAGCGGTCAGCGCGTTGTTCTGCTGCGCGATCGCGAGCGCGGTCAGTCCGCGGTCTCGGCCGAACTGTCCACGGAGGTAACCGGGGAGGATGCTCGAGGTCTTCGCGGTGTCGACTTCCACCAGCAGCGCCGGGCGGTGCCAGGCGAAGGTCATCGCCAGCGCCGTGGTGGTCACTCCGGGGGCGCCGGAGAAGCTCGCCAGAGCGATCACCGCCATGTCACTGCCCTCCGTCGAGAACCAGAGCCACGCGCCCGGTTGCGGCTCGGGCGGCGAGATCTGCGGCCTGCGCTCTGGGGACGATGACGTTCACGACCCATTGCTGGTTGTCGGCGTCACGGACGACCGAGAACACCGTTGCGGGGAACGTCTGCGGGGTGTCGGCGGGCGGGTCGCCCTGAGCGACCGGGGTGTCGACGATGCGGACCTGGTCGCCGGCGGCAAGCGGGTAGGAGGGCATCTGCGCGCCCGTGAGGGTGAATCCGACCAGGGACTGCCCGTCCTCGATCGCCAGGGTGCTGCCCAGGACGCGGGGGGTGATCAGAGAGCCGGCGGGAAGATCGACCGTCGCGATCTTCCCGATGACGTCGGTGGACTGCTCGACGGTGTAGGCGTCGGTGTTCTGCCGTCCGTCGAGTTCGAGCGTCGTCAGGTCCTGACTCTCGATCGTCTCGCCTCGTGTGATCTCCCCCGAGGTGACGAACACGGTGGTGGTGACGCGGGCCGAGGACGCGTACCACCAGCTGCCCAGCGCGCCGACGATGACGAGCGCGACGCCCGCGGCGATCACTGCAGGTCGACGGCGTGACCGCGTGGGAGGCGGCGTCAGCTGCTCCCCCTTCGGCTTCTTCTCCGCCGGCTCGGGCTTCTGCCGACGCTTCGGCTCGGTTTCGGTCACCATGTCTGGACTCCTTGGCTACTTCGTGGACAGGAACGCCTCGTAGGCGGCTACGAACAGAGCGTTGCGACTGGGCGCGCCGAGCTCTTTCCACAGACCGTCGAGGATGGCCTTGTTCTTCTTGTTGACGCGGATGATGAACGTCTCGGTTCGCTCCCCGTCCGTCTTGTGCGCGACGACCCTGGGCATGTCGAACAGGGACCGTCCGCCCTCGGGCGCCGTGGCACCGGCCACGCTGCGACGCAGGCGGTCGGGGAGCTCGTCGATGTGCGTCTCGATCGCCGTGAAGAGGATGATCGGATGGCTGAGCCCCGTCTCCTCCTTGTAGGCGTTGAGCTTGTTCATCAAGCTCTCGCGCAGCGTGACGTTCACAGGCTGATTCACCAGGTCCCTCTCTCCGGCTGAGGTGGTCTCCTCGGCCGACGTCGGCGTCGACGCTGCCTCGGGGGCGCTGGGGGCCGGGGTGCTCTTCACCCGCCGCTTGCTCTTCGTGGACGGGGAGACCGGTGCGTCCGCCGACGTCGGGGAAGGCTCCACGATCGACACAGGCTCAGCGGGTGCCGGTTCCGGGACAGGGTCGGGAACCGTTTCAGGTGCGAGCTCGGCGACAGGCTTGAGGAGACCGGCGAACGCGGACGCCTTGTGCTGCGCCTTGCGGGGCTGACCGAGATCCGACATCACGCCACCTCCCCCGCCGGTGAGCTCTCATGCGCTGCGAGGGCCTGCAGGATCTCTCCCGTGAGCTCGACGTAGTCCTCGGCAAGCGAACCTGCGCTGTCGCTGATCCGCTGGCTAGGAGTCTCATCGACGGTCTCCCCCGCCTTCCGCGCCTTGAGAGCCTTCGCCCAGGCGAACGGGTCCTGCTCCTCAGCGTCACGAGCCAACTCGATCGCGAGCTGGCCGCGATCGCGACTGTCGACGCCGGAGGTCTGGGAGAACCGGATAGACGTGGTGAAGACGGGAGCGAGATCGCCCATGATCTCCCTGATCTCCTCGTGCTTCCGAGCCTTCATCCGCTTGGCGCGGCTGTCGATAGGGAACAGCACCGCACCCAGGGGCATGATGGTCGGGTTCTTGGGCTGCGTGGCGATCACCTCACGCGCCAGCTGCTCGAGCCCATTGAGGCTGCCCGAGTCGGGCTGCGTGGGGATCAAGATCCAGCGGGCGGCGACCAGCGCCTGGGTCTGGATCGCGGTATCCCCCGGCGGGCAGTCGATCAACACGATGTCGTACTGGTCTGCGATCTCGGCGAGCTTGTCCGCCAGGCCAAAACTGGGATCCTCGTTGCGACGCTGCCGACCTGTCAGCGTGTCCGCGAGAAGAGCGGTCTGCTCCCCCGCCGGCACGACATCGAGGTTCTCGCGGATGCCCTTCGCCGGTGCCAGCGGGTTCCCGCTGTTCAGCGCGAAGAACAGCGCCGCACCGTGGTCGTTGTAGTCCGTGTGCCGGTACCCCAGGTCGTCGCCCAGGTTCCCCTGCTGATCGAGGTCGATCGCCAGCACTTTGTAGCCGGCCTGCGCCAGCACACCCGCAAGGTTCGAGGTGATGGAGGTCTTCCCCACGCCGCCCTTGCGGTTCATCACGGCGATCACTCGCCGGAGTCGTGATCTCTTGTCTGCGCTCAGCATGGCATCCGCCCGATGCCATACCTACGCGAAGGTGTCTGCTGCATGGCCGAGATTCTAACGCATATGAGATTGCAACTACAAGCGATTTCGCAGCAAGATCGCACGCAGTCAGCAAGAGCAGTAGCAAGCACACTGACAAGCCAAGCAACTAGCAACGTTTGCTCCAAATGTGCAATCAACTAAGTTGCAAGCAACTACACAACAACAACCACACAGATAGCAATGTGCAAGCAATATATGCAGGCCATATGCATATCATTCGCAGCTGGGTGCAACGAGCAGTGCCAGGACGGTTGCAACGAGGATGCAACGAGAGTTGGCACGGGGCAAGAGGCATGGCGAGGTGGGGGGGGGGGGGGGGGAGTGGGTATGAGCGTCCCGCCCCCCTCTCTTCCGGCGGGCCATAAAACTCAGCGCCCCCAGGGGGCCGATCCCGGGGGGGCGCTGAGAGCTGGAACCCGTCTAGCGGGCGTTCTACGGCGTTCTCAAGCCGTTACCAGGCGCCGTGGGTACGGACGTGGGCCTGGACCGCCTCGACGAGCTTGAGGCGGATTCTGTGGACGCGCCGGGTGAGGCTTCCTCTGGCGATGCCGAGCTCCGCGGCGAGGGTGTCGCGAACAGCCTCGCGTTCGTCCCGCTCGGCGAGGTCGTGTCGGGCGAGGAGGCGGACCTGGTCAGGGGAGAGGGTGTCGGTGTCGATCGCCCAGGACAGGAGGGTGACGAGGTCGTGCAGGGAGTCTTCGCCCCATTCGGGCTCGATGCCGTGGCTGCCGCCGTTGTCGTGCACAGCCTGGGTCAGGTAGTCGTCGTCGACGGGGAGGTCCTGGGAGCCGGCGTCGAGTGAGCCGTTGATGATGTTCAGCGCGTTCAGCCCGAGGTTGCCCTGGACGTGGTGGGCGTTGGTGAGCCTGTAGGTGGAGATCGACTGCCACATCGCTCCGATCGCCGTGGCGACCGCATCGACGGAGTCGTGCCCGGTCGACGAGATGGAGCGCAGTGCCCGACAGGTGCGTGCGTAGTGGACGGCCTTGGGGAGCATGTGGTGCAGGAGGATCCGCTCGGCAACGTGGTCGCCGTCGTGCGCCGCGACGAGCAGTGCGTGGAGCAGACGGTCACGCTCGTCTTCGCCAGCAGCTCGGATCTGAGCGGTGAGCTCGCCACAGACGACGTCGCCGATGCCAGCGATGTGGTGGGGGAGCTGCGTGTAGCTGCGGTCCCATTCGTCGCGCAGCGCGGTCAAGAGTCCGGGTGCTCGTGAGGTGAGCGAGGTTGTGGACATGAGTTTCGGCCTCTCGTGTCGGGGATGAACACGAGCGACGTTCCTCAGCGGGTCTTGCTCAGACTCTTGGTCGTTTCGGTCCGTTCTCCCGCGACACATCGCGGCCCCGTGCAGACCGCGCGTGAAAATGCCAGATCGCGAGGGAAAAAGACGAAATCGGAAAAAGACGAAAAAAAGATGGGGGAGACCTGTCCGATCCGGGGGTCAATCAAGACCAATGTCCTGTGAGCGCCGGAGTCCGCCGGTGCTAGACGGCGACAGAAAGGGTCGGTTCGGTGGCTCAGGCATCAGCGGCAGACGAGTTTCCCGAGGGCTTCGTGAGCGACGCAGCTCACGCCCTGCGGGCCATTGACGACATCCAGCACGCGGCGGCCGGGCTGTACGAGAGCGCGCTCGACCCGAACGCGCAGGAGCGGATGCGCCGCACCCTCGAGCCCTCCCGACTCGCGCAGGCGGGGCAGGCCGCCAGTCGTGTCGCGCGGCTGCAGATCGCCGCCGAGGGGGTGTGACCGATGGGACTGTTCAGCAAGCGTGAGAAGGAGCCCAAGGCTCCGAAGGATCAGAAGTCACCCGAGGCCAAGGGCAGCAGCTGGACTCACGGCCGGCAGATGAGCGGCCGGCTGCTGTCGGGCCTTCTGTTCGCGGCGATCGCGTGTGGCCCGATCGCACTGTTCGCGGCCGCGGCCCGACCGGCCGCGATCGCTTCCGCGCCGGCACAGACGCAGGAGGCAGGGCTGAGCGTCCAGCAGCAGTCCGCAGGCGGGTACGCGCTGGGTTACGTGGGGTCCTGGCTGGGCGCGAGCAAGGAGGCGCCCGGCGACCTCGGCGACTACATCGACCTGGCCTCACTCCGTCAGCTCTCCGAGCAGCCCTGGGAGTACCGCAACCTCGCCGTAGTGTCCATCACCCCCGTCGATGAGACGAGCTTCATCAACGTCGTCGTCGCCGGCAACGTGAAGGAGCTGACCGTCAGCGACTCCAGCGACACGAGCTCGACGACCTGGCCGCGCCGCTACTTCCAGGTGGCGGTGTCGGCCGAGGGAGACACCCTCCGGGTCGTGGGGCTGCCTGCCCCGGTTGCGGCGCCGGTGGAAGGGAAGACGACCTCCCTGGCGTACGCGCAGACGATCAGCTCGAGCGACCCGGCCGCGGAGACCGTGTCCGCGTTCCTCGGCGCCTACCTGGCCGGCTCGGGGGAGCTCGCGAGGTTCAGCTCCCCGGGTACGGACTTCACAGCACTGTCGCCTGCCCCCTACGTGAACGTCGGCGTCTTCGACCTGCGCGCCGACGTCGCGCCGGCCAAGACGCCGGGGGACGGCGACGTCGTCAAGGTCCTCGCCGCGGTGTCGCTGCTCAGCCCGCTCGAGCAGCAGCTCACCTCCACCTACTCCCTGACTCTCACCGCCCGGGCCGGCCGGTGGGAGGTCAGTGCGATCGATCTTGCACCGCAAGCGACATCTGAGAAGAAGTCGGCAACCCCCGCGCCGTCGCCGTCCGGCACCGGCAACTAACGAAAGGAAACACCCATCATGGGATTCTTCGACTGGATCAACGGGATCGTCTCAGACGGCACGACCGCATTCCGCGGACTCGTCGTGCTCGTCTCGGCGGTCGTGTTCTTCGTCGTCGCCGCGAAGGTGAAGTTCGCCGTCGCGACGACGGTCATCACAGGCCTGCTGTGCGGGTTCGTGATGTTCCTCGCCCTCGGCGGCGGCGAATGGGTCATGACCCTCATTCAGGGCGAGACCGTCAACGCCCTCGGCGCCACGGTCTATCAGCTCGCCGCGTAGGGGGTCCACCGTGGCCGAACGCGACGAAGACAGAGAGGTTGCGCGGTTCTACACGCGCAGCCGCCGGTTCCCGAAGTTCATCGGCCGTCTCCACGACGGTACGAAGATCCCCGGGGGTCCCTACACGCTGACCCAGGGCATCGTTCTCGCGATCGTCCTGATCGGCGCGCTGCTCACGCAGCGGATGTGGGGGACCGGCTCTCCGCTCGTCGACTTCCCTCTCGCCATTGCCTTCTCGTGGGCGGCGGCGTGGGGAGCGGGCAGGATCCCGGCGACCCGCCGCAACATGCTGAACGTCCTGGCCGGTGGACTGTCAGCCATGACCAAACCCGCCACCGGCAAGTACCGCGGCACCACCATGAAGATCCGACCCCCGCACTACGCCGGCGGAAAGACGACGATCGCCGACGCCATCGTCGACGCCCTGCCGCGACCCGAGGTCGCGATCCCGACCCCAGCGCCGGAAGCACCCGCAGCGGTGCAACCTGCCACGCAGCAGCGCTCGGCGCCGCTGGACACTCGCACGCCCGCCCACGCGGTCAGCGGCGTCGAGCGACTGCTGCAGCAAGCACGAGGAGGCAACTGATCATGCAGATCCCCGCAACGGCAATGACGAGCAACCTGATGTGGACGCGCTCGGGTGTGGTCTGGGCGACGTGGCGGCTGCAGCCGCTGCCGTACGCCTACAGCAGCGACACCAACCAGAAGCTCGTCAAGGCACACCACCAGGCGCTCTTCCAGGCTCACCGCGGCGAGGGCCTCCTCCTCGGCCTGTGCGCGGACCTTGACCCGGTCGCCGTCGTCGAAAGGATGCTGGACGGCATCCGGATCAGCGACTGCCCCGACCTCGCAGAGGAGATCGAGCTGACATTGGACTCGCTCGAGCAGATCCGGTTGGGCACCCGTGCCTTCTGGCTCGCGGTTCCCCTCGCCGCCGGCGCGTGGAAGGCCCGCGCGATGTCCGCGCTGCGCGCAGCTGACACGAAGCTCCGCGACACGCTCGCACTGCCCCGCCAGCTGCCCAGCGACGGCGAGATCGCCGCGGCCGCCCGGGCGGCCAAGGAGATCGAGGTGCGCATCCCGGCCGCGTTCCAGCCGACGCGCGCGACTCCCGCCGAGCAGATCTGGATCGCGCTGCACTCCCAGCAGCGCGGACTCGCAGCCGACATGGCCGCACCCGTTCCGCCGGCCAAGGGCGCAGCCCCCGACGATCTCGCCCACTTCCAGATGCCGTCCGCGATGCCCAACCCGTGGATCGACGAGGGAGGGCAGAGCGACCTCTCCAAGGGTCAGCAGTTCGTCCCGTTCAAGCGCCGCTACGTGAAGATCCACAGCCCGTACGCGGACGCCTCGTCTTACCAGGTGGTCCAGTCCCTCGTCGCCACGCCCAAGATGGGCTGGGTGTCACCAGGTGTCGAGTGGCTCTCCCACGTCGACCAGTTCCCCGTCGACGTCGACTGGGCGGTGCGGTTCACCGTCACAGGCGCGGAGGAGGTCAAGCGCCGCAACAAGAAGGCCGAGTCGGCGCTCGAGGAGCAGTACAAGCACCAGGAAGGAACCGCGACGATCACCGGCGGCGGATCCGACCTGGGCGAGATCGCTGAGACCCTCGCGGCCTATCACGCCTCCCTCAACCGTTCCGACAAGGAGGTCGAGGTGCAGGGCACCGTGCTGTTCGCGGTGGGCGCTGACACCGCCGAGCTCGCGCAGGCCCGAGCCCGCTTCGTCGCCGAGGAGTACAAGAGCTCGGACTTCATCCTCGAGGCGCCGCTGGGTGGGCAGGAAGACCTGTGGTGGTCGATGATCCCCGGCACCGCGACAAGCCGCCTCTCCCGCGAGCTCACCCAGATCACTACCGGCAGGGAGTTCGCCACCGGGGTCCCGCTGGCCAGCAACGAGCTGGGCGATGAGCGCGGCGCGCGTTTCGGGGAAAACATCTCCACCGCGCGCCACACGCCGATCCTCCGCGACGCTGACGGCAGCATCCAGGCCGACACCAGCGCCAGCTTCGGGGTCGTCGCCGAGCTCGGCGCCGGCAAGAGCGTGCTCCTCAAGTGCGACATGGGCGACACGGTCGACCGCAACGGCCGCGTCGTGGCGATCGACCGCACCGAGGCGAAGGAGTACGCGGCGTTCGCGAAGAGCCTGCGCCCTGACACCACGACGATCGTCGACCTGATGACGCCGGAGTACTCGCTGGATCCGCTGCGCATGTTCGGCCCGCTCGTCGGCGCCCGCATGGTGCAGTCGCTCTTCGCGGTGATGCTCGGCATCCGCGCCCGCGACTCCCGCGGGGTCGCCTTGTCCCGGCTCATGGAGCCGGAGTACGTCGCCGCGCACGACGTCACCAGCCTCGGCCGGCTCCGCGCGAACTTGAAGACCATCACCTCGGCCGAGAGCGACGAGCTGTCCGGCCTGATCGACCTGGTGGCGTCGAAGGACATCGGCGAGGTCCTCTTCAATGACACGCTGCCCGCCGTCAACCTGAAATCGCGCGCGCTGGTCTTCCTCACCCACGGTCTCTCGCTCCCCGACAAGACCGAGCTCGAGCACGCACACCTGTTCGAGGAGATGCCGCTCGAGAAGATCTACGGCCGCGCCATGTACGCGATGCTCATGGGCGTCACGCGCGAGGTGTGCTTCATGAACCCCGGCGAGCTCGCCGGCGCCTACTTCGACGAATGCCACCACATCACCGCCTCCCCCGAGGGAGAGCGCGATCTGCGCATCGGCATCCGCGACGGCCGCAAGCACCGCGCGTTCTTCGCTCTCGGGTCCCACGACCCCGAGGACTTCGGTGAGACCCAGACCCGCGGTCTGCTCAAGACCCGATACGTCATGCGACAGACCGACAAGGATCTCGCCCGCCGCGCGATCGAGTGGCTGACAGGGGAACCGGCCGACGCGCACATGGTGAAGGTCGTCACCGAGGACCTCTCCCCGCTGGGCTCTGACGGGAGGGTCGCCCCCGATCGCCGCGGCGAGGGGCTGATCCGCGACCAGCGCGGCCGGATCGGGAAGTTCCGTCGCACCCTCCCCGAGCGCCCGGACCGGCGTGAAGCCGTGCTGTCGACCCCCTCACTGGTGACGCCGTGATCGTCTTCTACCGGCACACCTTCGAAAGCCTCGGCGGCGCGTTCTGGCGCGTTCGGTTCTGGGTCAAGGAGCACCCGTGGTGGAGCCGGATCATCGCCGTCATCCTGATCGACGTCTTCCTGGTGTGCTTCGGCAACACGTACTGGGCGTTCGCGGACGGCGGCGGCGCAGCCCCCTACATCCTCGGCGGCGACATCACCGACAGCGGGGGAGTGCCCCTCTCGTCCTACTCGATGCTCCCGATCGACCGTGGCGACTGGAACCCCGCCAACTGGGGGAAGGTGTTCATCGCGTCGTGGCTGGATCCCATCTGGACCGGACACCTCGGGCTGCTGTCGTGGATGATCTGGTTCTGCAACTGGCTGCTGTCTTTCGAATGGGTCAGCGTGGTCAGTGCCCCGTTCGGAGCTCTGGCGGACCTTCTGCAGCAGTTCCTCGAGAAGATCAACTGGATCCCCTTCGCGCTGGCGATCGCCGGCGGTGTCGCCGGCCTCGCGATCATGGTCGGCCGGCACGCGCGCGGCTGGTCGGAGATCTTCATTTCCGCAACATGCGCCGTGTTGGCGACCGGGATGCTCGCCAACCCGATCGCCACGCTCACCGCGGCCGGCGGCGCGATGGACACCGCCCAGCAGTACGGGGGAGAGATCGCGGCCGCGGTCGTCAGCGAGGACCTCAACAACACCACCCTGGACTCGGACAACATGCTGTCCGCAGCAGTCACCTCGCAGCTGGTGGACATCTTCGTGAAGATCCCCGCGCAGACTGTCGCGTTCGGTCACGCACTGGAGGGGGAGTGCGCCACGGCCTTCACCGACCAGATGATCTCCTCGCCGCCCATCAACACTGGCGGCAACGAGGTCCGTGACGCGGTCAACAACTGCGACGAAGCCGCGAAGAAGTACAACCAGAACCCGAACTTCGGCATGGTCGCCACCGCCGCGCTGATGACGCCCGGCGCCCTGGTGCTGTTCGTGATCCCCCTCACGTTCGGGGTGCTCTTCCTCGTCACCGTGCTCGGCTTCCTGATCGCCGCGCTCAAGACGATGTGGAACGTCTACCTCGGCATACTGCCGATCGACCGGTACCCCCTGTGGAAGTCCCTCGCTGACACCTTCATGGGCTTGGTCGCGATCGTGTTCATGGCGGTGGTGATGGCCGCGACTCTGAAACTGACCGTCGCAGCGATCACGGGTCTCAGCGCCCTCGGTGTTCCGCTGATGGCGCAGATGACCTTCGCGTCTCTGGTCATGTGCGTCCTGATCTTCCTCGTCATCCGTGCGAAGCGGATGGCGAAGAAGGCGGGCCGATCGCTCGCGCAGCAGCTGTCCCAGTACGGGTTCACCAAGGGCGGCCGCGCCGAACGCGACGGCGTGAAGACGATCGCCGCCATGAGCGCCGTCTCCACGGTCGCCGCCGCGGCGCTGCGGCGACCCGACAACACCGTCGACGCGCGCTCCCTCACCCTGGTCGGGCAGGGCGCCGGCGGCGCGACCGCCGACATCGGCACACTTGCCGCCACGCGACCGCCAGCAGCCCCGCCAGCGCCTTCCCGGCCCTCCGGCGGTTCAGGTGGGCGTCCGGCCCTCCCTAGCCCGCGAACGGGCTCAGGCGGCGGCGCGGCCGCCGGAAAGACGGCAGATCTGGTGTTCACCGGCGTCCGCATCGGGAAGGGCGTCGCTGCGGGTGGTGTCGCCGGCGGGGTCGGCGCAGCTGCGCTCGAGGTCGGCGGTCGGGCGGCCAGCAAAGGCGCCTCGAAAGCGATCGAGCACGGTACGCGACGCGGGGAGCAGTCCTCTGCTCCTGTGCGGGTCGTGGAGGCGCCACGAGCGCCTTCCCGGCCGCGGCGCATCGTCGTGGACGGCGCCGGGGTGGGGCACATTCAGACTCGGTCGTCGGAGTCCGGGGTCGATATCTCGTCGTTGCCGCCGCGTGCGCCGCGCTCTCCCCGGTCGGTCGAGCTGCGGGAGCGCCTCGCGCTCGAGCAGAGGTGATCCGCGATCGTGACCGATCTGCTCGAGCGACCCGCCGAAACGTCGCCGCTCACCGACCCCGTTGACGAGGAGACCCGCACCGGCCGCTGGAAGTGGGTGGTCGCGGGGATCGCCGTGATCCTCGTGCCGATCATGGTCTTCGCCGCCTACACGATGTTCCTGATGTCGATGCTCGGCAGCGGCGGCGGATCCGCGTCGAGCTGCACCGTGAGCGCCGGCGGAGTCGCCACCGAGCTCACCGTCACGACCAGCGGCGGATCGTCTCGGACGCTGACCGCCACCGAACTCGGCCACGCGGCGACGATCCTCGCCGTGGCACGCTCTCTTGGCGTCTCCGAGCGAGGGCAGCAGATCGCGATGATGACGGCCCTGCAGGAGTCGGGCTTGAAGATGTACGCGAACAGCAGCGTGCCAGCATCCCTGGACTACCCGCACGACGCGGTCGGCAGCGACCACGACTCGGTCAACTTCTTCCAGCAGCGCGTGTCCGGGTGGGGCTCGGTCAAGGACCTGATGGACCCCACCTACGCCGCCAGAGCGTTCTTCGGTGGACCTGACGGTCCGAACGAGGGCAGCCCCCGCGGTCTGCTCGACATCCCGGGGTGGGAGAGCATGAGCCTGGGCGAGGCGGCGCAGACCGTACAGGTGTCCGCCTTCCCCGACGCCTACGACAAGTGGGAGGGCGCCGCCCAGCAGATCATCTCCTCGGTCGGCGGCTCGGTCAGCTGCGACAGCAGCGTCCTGGTGGGTCAGGCCGCGTACCCACTCTCGCCCGGCTTCAACATGACCTCCGGGTATGGGCCGCGCGACATCGACGTCCCCAACGCCTCAACCTGGCACGTCGCAATCGACCTGCAGCACTGGCCGAACCCCTGCGGCGACCCCGTCTACGCGATCCTCCCCGGCACCGTCGTGCTCAGCAGCGACCTGTGGCTGTCGGTCAAGCACCCGGACGGGTTCATCGTCAGCTACCTGCACATGTACAAGAGCCAGCGCCTCGTCGACGTCGGAGATCAGATCACCGCCGGCCAGCAAATCGGGGCGACCGGGAACGTCCCTCCCTCGGGCGGGTGCCACCTGGACTTGCGGATCAACAAGAACGGCACCACCAACCCCGCCGTCGCCGGACTGCAGGAGGCGCCTGCGCTCGGCGCGCCGGCCCAGTACTCCGGCTACGTCAACCCCGAAGAGTTCCTCCGCCTCTACGGCATCGAGATCTGCCCGCCGGACAGCTGCCGGCGGCCCTGACCCACACACGAAGGAGACACCCGTGAGCGAGAACCGCAACTCGGAACTGTCCGACGACACTCTGACCCTGATCTTGATCGGAACGTTCGCGCTGATGCTGTTTGGCCCCACCCTCGCCGCACGCCTCATCCCGCAGGCGGCCTCTTTCCTCGTCGACGTGCACGTCCTCACCACAGAGAACGTCATCCTTCCCCTGTCCGACGCAGCAGGCCTCGACCTCGGCCGCCTGGTGATCGCTGCCGGTGGTCTCCTGCTGCTACTCGCTCTGGTCGTCTTCGCGGTCCGTCGCGCCGCCGCCCGGTCCGCGAAGAGCACAGCAACCCGATGACACGGCACCGCCGGGGACACCGGCTTCCCACCTCGAAAAACACCGCCCGGTAGACTCAGCGATACCCGACCGAAAAAGACGAAAAGCGCTCCGGAGTCTTGATCGACCAAGACTCCGCGCCCTGGACGACGAGGCGTCCCTCAGTGCACTCCACTACACCTTCCCCCGCCACAGGCAACAGGCTCCGCGGCTACTTCCTCCCCGTGGGCCTTCACCCGCGCATCAAGGCTGCCTGGTGGGGGACCCGAGACACTGCCGACGCCGTTCCGACCCTCGCCTCGCTCGTGGCGCAGCTGCTCGTCGCCGGCGCCGGCCGCCTCGAAGAGCGATACAACGACGGTGAGCCCTTCCCTGCCGCCCCCGAAGGAGCTCGCGGCCGCGCGCTCGGCGACGGCGAGCAGCGCAACCACAGCTACTTCCTCCCCGATGCTGTGCACGCTCGGGCGAAAGCGGCCTGGTGGGCAACGCGCGATCGCGACGCCGGCTATCCGTCGATGTCGTCGATGGTCGCCTCTCTGCTCACCGAGGAGGCCACGCGACTCGAGGAGAAGTACAACGGGGGTGCCCCGTTCCCCGAAGCGCCGATCGGCGCTCGAGGGGTGGATCCGGAGGCTGCCAGGCGTCAGGCGGAGATGATGGCCAGCCTGTGGGCCGAGCGGTCTCACGCGGCCCGGAACGACTAGCTCCAGTCGGAGGCGAAACCGTCAGGTGAGCGGCGCGGTCTCCGTGTGCAGCGGATGACGCAGCAGCTCTGTGTCGGATCTCACGAGAGTTGTTAGGTCACGGCTATCCGACCAGGGCTTTTCTCGACCGAACCAACGCACCGACAATCCGATCGGTCTCACGACAGATGTCTCGAATCCAACTCGAACGGACTGCATGTGGACGACATCACCCCTATGACCCCCCGCCAGCCAAGGAATGGAATCGCGGTCATTTGATCGATGCCCTGCGCCGCTCGTAGCCCTATCCCGTCGCCCGAGCGGTTGACCTGGATCACTCGCGCACACTCTTTCCAGGAAGCACGTCAGCGACGCGTGTCACCGCCCAGTTCGCTCCACGTGCATGTCACTGACTCGCGTGCACCGCTGGTCGCGCTCAGATTCACCGCACAGTCAGCATCTGAGAGCGAGCCCAATCGTCCATCGGGGAGCGGGATCCCCGACACCTGCTCGTTATCCGTTTGTGCGGGCGCTGCCGGGTCGAACGCTCCCGCGCCGTACGCGTATCCGGTGAACCCGGCTACGACTCCGATGACGACCACAGCGACCGGCCACCCCAAGCGTCGTGAGGCGCGCGTTCGCGGCACGTCTTCAATCTGGTCGATTCCGCGCCCGTCCTGCGGGAGTGTCTGGAGTGCTCGCAGCTGATCCAATTCGACTTGCGTCAGCGGCACCTGATCGGGACCGTACGCGCGTTGCAGCAGGTTCGCGAACTCGTCCGTCTCCACGGGCTTGACTCTAGCCTCAAGGACGGTTGACTGAGGATGATGCCAACTCGACGTTCCCGCAGAATCCCGCTCTTCGCGACGCTACTCGTGGGTGCGCCCGTCGGGGTACTCATCGCGTGGCCGCAAGCATTCGGCGCGCAAATGACTCCGATCATCGCTCAGCTTCTTGCGTTCCGCGGACTGGTGGCAATCGCCCTCCTTGTTCTCGCCGGCGGCGCCGCAGTTGTCGCCGTGCTCCGGCGGCGCTGGAGTATTGCCGCCGGAATTGCCATCATCCTCGGCGCGACATCCCTCACAAACGGCGCGATACTGGCCTCACGCAGTGCCGGTGAGACCGTGCCCAACGGTGATCTCGTGGTCGTTTCGTGGAACACTCTCGGCGGGGCGGTATCGCCCGAGAGCATCGCGGAGCTCATTGTCGAGACCGACGCCGACATCGTCACGCTCCCGGAGACGGACGCGGTTGCCGTGGCAGAGACTGCGCGGATCGTTTCACTGTCGGGCCGCGAAATGTGGGCCGACACCGCGTACGGCGAAGCGGGTGACTCGTGGATCCCGACGTCCGTGCTCATCGCAACCGATCTCGGCGAGTACCGCGTTGACGAGGCAGCCGGTTCGACGCCCGGGTTGCCAAGTGGGGTCTGGCGCCCCGTCAATGGGATCGGGCCGACGATTGTCGCCGCACACCCGCTGCCGCCGTTGTTGGAAGACATGGCTGGCTGGCGGGCGGGGTTGGAGTGGGTCGCCACCCAATGCGGCGAGCCCGACGTGATCGTGGCCGGGGACTTGAACGCGACGATCGATCACCTGTCGGCATTCGGTCGCGGAGAGTCGCTGATCGGGGATTGCCGAGACGCGGCGAGCGGATCGGGTTCTGCGGCAGCAGGCAGTTGGCCGACGTCACTGCCGGTGTGGCTCGCGTCGCCGATCGACCATGTACTGGTCGGGTCTGCGTGGGCTGTGCACGAGGTCACCGTGGACAGCTCGTTCGATGACAGAGGCAGCGACCACCGGCCCATCATCGCCCACCTGAGGCGGAACTGAGCCAACTCATGCGCGACGGCCTTGTCTAGGCTGGTCCTCGGGAATGGAGTGATCCGATGAAGCGGATGATGACGATGTTCGTCGGGGCGATCGTGATCGCCGGAACGCTTGTCCTGTCCGGGTGCGACGCGTCGTTCCCGGACGCTCCGGATTCTGTCGGCGAGGAGTACCCCACCAGCGGTGTCCCTGTCAGCGTGGCGTGGCCGTCAGATTGGCTGGAGGGATTCTTCGGGGAGGCGAACTCTCCTCCTGGCCCTCTTGTCGGGCTGCGGCTGGAGTATGTCGACGACCAGTGGGTCTGGCGGGTACGGAGTCTCGATCCCGGTCGTGACGAGTGGGGCGAGTCCGTCACCGAACCCGACCGAGGCCAGGAGGCGCTCTACGATGCCAGCACCCTCGCCGTGAAGCAGAAACGCCACGTGACGCTCACGGAGGCCGAACTGGCTGACCTCGGGGTCAGTGCGTACGCCGCCGCCCAACTGTCCGGCGAGGTCTACCCCAGTCCGCGCCTCATCGAGTTGGCGCTGATCATGCAGGACGGGCGGCCGGCGTGGCGGATAACGACCTACGACACCGAGACCGGTCTGCAGTCAGAAGTGACAGTGGACGCGAACTGACCGCCCGTCACCGCTGAGGCGGGATCACGAAGCCCTCTGGTAGAGCATTGTTGTGAACGATGCCGTTCTGGTCGCCCACGCTCAGGATGGTGTGTGCGTCGAGGTTGAGGGTGTCACCGGAGTACAGCGTGTCGCCATCGCGGCGGACGTAATTGACCCAGTAGATCCACTGCTCGCCTACGCAGAATCTCGCACCAATCATTGAGATGACATCATTGTCGGCCACCTTGTAGGCGACCGGAACACCATGTTCATCGAGAACAGCCTCTCCTGTCGCGTGCGGCATCGAACCCCGATCAAAGGGCACCGCCAACCTCGCTCCTCCGAGCTGTTCCACCTCGGTGTCGTCGGCGATGGGATAGGCGGGCGTGGCCGCCTCACAGGGACCAGGATCGCTCACCGGTTCTGCTTCTGGCGTGACGGTAGCAGTCGGCGTCGGCACTGACGAGACAGGTGGGCTACTGCGTGTCGGTTGAGCGTCCGGGAGCGCCGGCGCTGCGGTGCACCCCGCGAGCAGGACAGCGATGCCCACGGTAACTCCCAGCAGCCATCTCCGGTTCACTCTCGAATTCTATGTGAGGCGCCCCCGATCGCTGTCAGGAGTCGAGTCACCGCGGGCGCGCGACCCTCGGAGTTTTGCGTGTCCGGGTGGTCTGAGTCCCAGTCGCTGATCGTGCCCTGACGTCATCCCTGACCCGGTGCACCGTACCCCCCGCCGTCCGGCAACACGGGGCACGATGCCTCGGCGGTCTGCGCTGCGACTTCGGCGCGCACCGCGACGCCGTCTGTCGTTTTCTCCACGGTGTAAACGACTCCCTCCTGCGCGCCCTCTGCCGGAATGTACCCCACGATGGCCGATTGAATGGCGGGATCATCTGGGACCGCCCCCACTGAAGTCGAGATGAGATCGGCGGTCGGATTATCCCTAAGCCAGTTCGCGGTCGCGCTCACGGTTGCGTCAGGGATCGACCAGAACCCCTCCAACTCTGCGACGGGACCACAGGGCCACCCCGTATATGAGTTGAACGTTGCGACACTCGCGTCGGCGGGAATCGCGCCCGGCGGGAGTGCTGCGGCATCGAGCCATGCGTGCGCTTGTGCCTGCGCCTCCGGGTCGGTGCTCCCCGGCGTAGCGATCGCCGACGAGTCGCTCGCCTCGGAGGACTGCGCAGGCAGTGGCTCACCCGCAGCATCGGCGCCGCCTGCCACCATCGCGGGCGTCGCGCACCCGGTCAGAGTGAGCGCGAGCACGGAACTGAGTATGAAAGCCGAGCGGTGCCGCAT